>CAVKUD010000008.1:0-37752 GCA_963659315.1 Senegalimassilia sp.
CAGCCTATCGATCTGCTGTCTTTTTAGGAGAAGGTATTTTTACTATGGGGTATAGTAAAAACTATATATAATGTATTGGGGGGTTTTTACATGAATTATAATATCATGCTTCCCCCAATAAGTGTTCACAAAGTTAACAAAAATCGCAACTTGTTTTTGTTAATTTTGCACAAAAAGTGCTTCAAACTCTTCTCTTGAGATTTTTTCTTTCTCAAGAAGAAGCTCTGCACATTTATCCAATACATCACGGTTTTCCATAATCATCTGCTTTGCCTTGTCATATGCTTCGCTGATAATCCGCTTAACCTCTGCATCAATCTCAGCTGCAATACCCTCGCTGTAGCTTCTGTGGTGGGCTAAGTCTCTTCCGATAAATACTTCCTCGTCATCATCACTGTAGCATACAAGTCCCACATTCTCTGACATTCCATACTTTGTAATCATGTCTCTTGCAAGCTTGGTTGCCTGCTTGATGTCCTGGGATGCGCCCGTTGTTATGTCATCAAATACAAGCTCCTCTGCTACTCGTCCTCCAAGGTCTACTATTATCTCCTGAAGCATACGTCCCTTAGTGTTGAACATCTCGTCCTTTTCTGGAAGAGGCATTGTATAGCCTGCTGCCCCTGTTCCTGTTGGGATAATTGAAACTGTATACACAGGTCCAACCTCTGGTAAGAGGTGGAAGAGTATCGCATGTCCGCTCTCGTGGTAGGCTGTAATCTTTTTCTCTTTCTCAGAGATAATCTTACTCTTCTTCTCGGCTCCGATTCCTACCTTTACAAAGGATTTTCTGATATCGTCCTGGGTAATATATTCTCTGTCCTCTTTTGCAGCCCTGATTGCTGCCTCATTCATAAGGTTTTCAAGGTCTGCACCTGTAAAGCCTGCTGTAGTCTGGGCTACCTGCTTTAAGTCCACATCATCTGCCAGCGGCTTTGTGCGGGCATGTACATTAAGGATTTCCTCTCTGCCTCCCACATCTGGTCTGCCAACTCCGACCTTTCTGTCAAAACGTCCCGGACGCATAATGGCAGGGTCAAGTATATCTACACGGTTTGTTGCAGCCATGACGATAATACCCTGATTTACACCAAATCCATCCATCTCTACAAGCATCTGGTTCAAGGTCTGCTCACGCTCATCATGTCCGCCGCCCATACCTGTTCCACGACGTCTTGCAACTGCATCAATCTCATCAATAAATACAATACATGGTGCATTTTTCTTGGCATCCTCAAAGAGGTCTCTCACTCTGGATGCACCCACACCTACAAACATCTCTACGAAGTCAGAACCTGAAATGCTGAAAAATGGCACTCCAGCCTCTCCTGCAACAGCCTTTGCCAGAAGTGTCTTACCTGTTCCCGGAGGTCCCACAAGGAGGACTCCCTTTGGTATTCTTGCGCCAAGCTTGGTGTATTTTCTAGGAGCCTTAAGGAAATCAACTATCTCCTCAAGCTCTTCCTTTTCCTCTTTAAGACCAGCTACATCATCAAATGTAGTCTTGTTGTCTTCCTCTGTGGTAAGCTTTGCCCTGTTTTTGCCAAAATTCATCATCTTGCTTCCGCCACCCTGGGCTGCTGCATTGTTGTTGGCTATCATAAACAGGATGAATATTGCTCCAAATACAAGCAGATAAGGAAGCAAAGTCATTATCCAGTTTTCAGCTGGAACATCATCACAGGTATAGCTTGTGAAATCGTATTCATCCATAAGCTCCTGAATATCATTTACATCCGATACATATAAGACTTCTCTCTTATCACCCTTTAATGCCACATTGAGGCTTCCTGTCGGAATCTCCCTGTTCTGGACGACCTCAACGCTTACTACATCGCCGTCCTTTAATGCCTTCTCAAAATCTGTCTTTGTGTATGAGTTTGATGCAGTGTTCTGGCTTAAAAAATACCATATAAAAATCACAGCCAGCACCAGGACTACATAAACACCCATACCATGAAAATTGCTATTCTTTTTAGTATTCAACCCTTTTCTCCTTTACGGTTTTTTAGACCTCGTCCTCAACGAAGCCAATATATGGCAGATTTCTGAATCTCTGATCAAAATCAAGTCCGAAACCTACTACAAACTTATCAGGAATAACAAATCCTGTATAATCCACCACTACATCCTTTGCCACACGTCTGTCTGGTTTGTCAAGCAGTGTGCAAAGTGTCAAAGTCTTTGGATTTCTGCTCTCGAAGAGCTTGAACAATCTGCTTAGGGTATTACCTGAATCGATGATATCCTCCACAACGATTACATTCTCTCCCTCAATAGAGTGCTCTAAATCCTTTTTAATATTTACCACACCAGATGATTCTGTTGCAGCACCATAGCTTGATACTGTCATAAAATCAATGGTCATAGGAAGCTCAATTCTCTTTGCCAGCTCTGTCGTAAAAAATATAGAGCCCTTTAAAATACATACAAGGTAAACTGACTCACCCTTAAATCTCTTTGTTATTTCTGCACCAATCTCTGCTATTCTCTTGTTGAGCTGCTCCTCTGTCAGATAAACAGAAATGTTATAGTTCTTTGAAAAATCCATTACTAATTTCCTCCGTTGTAACTTATCTCAATTATTGTTTTAGAATCCTCCAAGACTTTATATTTCTCGCTGATTCTGCCGCCTACGACCCAGACAATCTCCTGGTCTATAGCTAAAAGCCAGATACTGTCACGCCTTGACAGCGGCACCTTTTCATTGATGAAATATTCTTTGAGCTTCTTGGTATGCCCCTTGCTGTCAGTGACCAGATAGTCTCCTGCCCTGCGGTTTCTAACCACTAAGCCATCTTTAATCTTATCATAATCAAACCATTTCGTATATGTTTTTTTAGGAATTTCGTTCATATTGCCGTCAAATTTACGGACACTGATTTGCAGGGCTTTATTATCATCACCCAAGGCAAGCTGTCGTGTATCCCCTGTTGCGGCACAGTCTCTTATCGCATCGGAAATTTCTATTACTTTAGGTTCTGAATCGCATATTTCCTGTGCTTTATTCTTGTCTCCACCTATTTGTGTTTTTTTATCCATTGTGCCTGATTTTGTACCACATATTGTTTCCGGCTTATAATTTTCTTGTCTGCATCCAAAGCCCGTTGCCTTATCAGATATGGTTTCTCCCACAGACTTTTTCAAAATAAGCCTGTCATATTCTCTCAGCGCACTTACTCCATAGGGCAGATTAATCCCTCGTCCCGACTGCCCATCTATAAGCTTTAAAATCTGCTCCACATGGACACCGCTTATGTCCTTTCTCCTGCCTGCCACCGCAGCAAGCATCCTGTAAAGCACCTGATTTCTGATTGCAGGGTGCAGCTCCTTAAGCTTTCTTATGTCAGCCTCTGCCCTGTCCTCTTTAGCATCTAACTTACATATATTTACAAAAGCCGCCTCTGCCTGCCCATCCAGATAGTCCCAGACCATAGACAGCTGGCTTGCAGTATTGTTAATATGCTGCACCGCCTGCTGGTTCACCTCTTCAAGAAGCGGAAATACTATCTGTCTTAATTTATTTCTACTGTAGCTTGTGTCCGCATTTGTCCCATCTGTACAGAAGGGCTGGCTGACACTCCTTAAATACTCTTCTATCTCACTCCTGCTCACAGTTAAAAGGGGACGGATATATCTGACTCCATCCTCCTGCAGGCGAATCGGCTGCATACCGCACATTCCCTTTAGCCCACTGCCCCTTAGCATCTGAAAAATAATGGTCTCCGCATTATCCTCCATATGGTGAGCCAGGGCAACACTTCCGTTACATTCACGGGCAGCCCTTTCAAAAGCCTCATATCTGAGTATTCTGGCGCCCTCCTCTTCACCTACTCCGTGGGTTTTGGCATAGGATGGCACATCCACAGACACCATCTGGCAGGAAAGCCCAAGGCTTGCACAAAGCTCACGGACAAATTCTGCATCCCTCCTGCTCTCCTCACCTCTTATGCCATGCTCCACATGGATTACCCTTATATCAAAATCAAATTCCTTTTGCAGCTCTAATAAGACAAGGAGCAGACACACCGAGTCCGCTCCGCCAGACACACCTGCAATCACGCTTTCACCCTGTCTTATTATTTGATTTTCCCTGCAAAATTCACTGATCTTCTGTATCATTTTTTCTCCCAAATTCCAAGTACAACGATGGTCATGTCGTCTCTTGCCAGACCTCCGTTGTAGATTAAAACCTTATCCAGAATGTCAGATGCATATGCTCCTGCATTCTCTGTATCAACAGTTTTTATAATTTCTGAAAACTTCTCTATCGGATTTTTAACCTGTAGATATTCTAGCACACCATCAGTTACCATTACAAGAAAATCCCCTGACGCCAGATTAATATCCGTGTTTTCTATCTGCTGCTCAACATCCACTCCCGCTGGAAGAGACCCCCAGTTAATGACAGTCACCTCCCCATCCCTCACAAGAAATGAAGCTGACGCCCCTATCTTTATCATGGATAAAATGCCTGAATACAGGTCAATCTCGCAGTAGTCCAGAGTGGAGAATTTCTCCGCCTCCCCTGACAAGACCATAGCGGAATTAAGCATTTTCACAGCAGTTTCCCGCCTGAAACCTGCCTCTATAAATTTTTCCAGAAGCTCCACTACCATCTCGCTCTCCTGGGCAGCAACTGTGCCTGACCCCATTCCGTCAGATATGCACAGATAGTATTTTCCACAATCTCTCTCAAACATGAGATAGCTGTCGCCGCTCACAGGAGACCCCATCATCTTTTTCGTGGCTATTCCCGGCAGGACATAGTATCTGTTCTCCTCATACAGCGTGACCTCTGTCTCCTCCATCGGGATAATCGCCCTGGCGTCCTTATAGAGCCTGAATTTTATCTCAAGCGCTCTCTCAACAGCCGACAGGTAGCGCTTCATAGGGATTCCACCGCCCCATCTGCCTGACACTCTGGCATTGACCACCAGATGTCCGTTATCCGTCTTGTATATGTGGATGTCTCTGGCTATGATTCCCTGCTCCTTTGCTTCAAAGGCAATCCTTGCAAGCTTAAGCCTGTTGCTTCTATCCAGACACTCGTCCTGTGTCATCCAGCTTTTCATAAGCTCTGCCATGGCACTCAGCTGCTCTGAAACTATGACCCTGTTCTCCTGTATCTTCCGCTGCCAGGCAAGGCAGGCGCTTCCTGCGCCCTCCGTCTGGGCTGCATAGACCATTCCCTCTGATGCAGTGCAAAATACATTGGCAAGCCCGTCCACTGCAACAACAAAGGCCTCCTCCCTCTGTGGCAGATTATTATAAGAGCAGGGTATCATTTTTCCCCTGCTTTTAATCATCTCTGAGGTGTAGGCAAACAGCTCCCTCAATATGTGTACTCCAACAACTACTCCAAATACTATAAGGGCTTCTGAGACAAAGGCAATTATGCTCCTTCTGTCTATTCCAGTCACCAGCCCTCCTGAAAAATCCATGGCAAGTGTTGCAACCGCCGCTATTATTCCGGCATTTATCCCACTGCACTTTCTGTTAGCCCATTTGTAAAATTTCACCCCTAAATGTGTCAGAATGATAATAAATAGATATTTGACTATAAATTCCATGACACGCCTCCATTTTTATTTTGCCCTCTTCCGGGCAAGTGACTCGATTATAGGAAGCACAAAATGAAAGCTTTGACGAATTGTGTTGATAAAAAAGCAGAAAAAAAGAGAGCCCTATTTGCTCTCTTTAAAGATAATCTCATTATCATATGCAAGTCCAAGCTTGCTGTGTGCCATGTCTATTATGTACTGGTCTGACTGCACATAATCCGCCAGATTCTCTATTTCCTGTGCCCGCTCTGTCTCCTGCTCATAGGTCTCCTGAAGCTCAGCCTCCTGGGCTGCATATGTAGCTTCCTTCTGCTTGAGCTTAAATATCTGCACAGACATAACGATAAGGAATGTCAAAACAATAATCGCTATACTAACTGTTCCATTTTTTCTTTGTCGTCTTCGACGTGTACTCATAGAATTCCTCTCTATACATACCTAATCTGGTCAGTGAAAGATTCTGTTAAATATTCCACCGCCTTTTCCAAACGTTTCTGGGACATCTGAATATGTCATCGCTTCTATCTCACCTTCTATATCGGCTTCTCCCTTCTCCAGGTTTAGCCTGTTTACGTGAAGATCTTTTCCTTTAATATGAAGCATTCCTAATTCTGTCTCAAGCAAAATCTCGGACAAATCAAAAGACAGCACATCCAAAATTCCAGTAAAGCTTCCATTTCTTCTATTGTTTAACATAAGTTTATGTGACTTTGATGTTATTTTCTCTTCCATATATGCCCTCCTGATAATAATAGTATATTATAGGAAGACTGTACATATTCCAAATTTATGCAATGTACTCAAACAAATCCTTAGCTTCATCCTTCTTTGTGGTATCAGCTATATTAAGTACCCTGACCTTTACGTTCTTTTGTCCGAACTGGATTTCAATTATATCTCCAACCTTTACGTTAACCGATGCCTTTGCCTGCTTGCCATTTACCATGACACGGCCTGCATCACAGGCTTCATTTGCAACTGTACGTCTCTTTATCAGACGTGACACCTTTAAAAACTTGTCTAATCTCATAATGTTCTTCTCCTTATGTGATAAAATCACAGGTTCAAAAAAAGCTGCAACACCAGAAGGTGTTACAGCTTTATATTCGACTCTTCTAATTAGTTGATAGAATCTTTTAAAGCCTTTCCAGCTTTGAACTTAGGAGCCTTAGATGCTGGAATAGTCATCTCTGCACCTGTCTGTGGGTTACGGCCTGTTCTAGCTGCTCTCTCAGCAACCTCGAATGTTCCGAATCCTACTAACTGGATTTTCTCACCTTTCTTTAATTCCTCAGCAACAACATCAGTAAATGCCTTTAATACAGCCTCAGTATCTTTTTTAGATAACTGTGTCTTCTCTGCCATAGCTGCAACTAACTCTGCTTTGTTCATGTCAAAATTCCTCCTCTGGATTTTCGTAATTATATAATTCGGTATTAATTTTCTCTCCCCAAATTATCTACATCAATATTTATACTTGTTTTTCCGCTGTTTGTCAAGGAAAATGACCATATAAATGGCTATTTCTACGGCTAATTTTGAAGCGAAGACACAAGTGAGGACAGAGTCGATAAATAATCTGTCAAATCGCTGTTTGATATCGAATTTGTAGACGAATTCGTAGTGCTGCTACTGCTGTTATTACTACTGTCTGTTGTACTGCTGCTCGTGCTGCTTGTCGTATCACCTGTTGTACTGCTGCCCGCCGTACTTTCCTCAGCCTCCCTGTTGTTTCTGCTGTCTTCCTTTTCCACAGCCTGGGCTGTCTCACTGCCTGTCGTATCCTCTGAATCATCAGAGTCAGCCTCATCCTTCAGGGAAATGACTATTGTTGCCTCAGCAGAATTTACGCACAGGGTTCTGCTCCAGGTATCATAACCATCTGCCACAACTGTAAGTGAATGGTTTCCATATCTGACCTGGTTTACCTGGGAATAATCTATCAGACTGTTATCCAGATAAATCTGGGCGCCCTCCACATCCACTACAAACTGGATATTACTGTATTTAGGTCCCTCGCCCTTTATCTCATCCAGATTGACAGTTGTAGTCTCGCCGCTTTGGATGGTGATTTCCTTAGTGCCGCCCCAGCCATCATTTGCCACAGCAAGTGTATAATCTCCCTCTGGCACCTCCATCTGCATATTTGGAGTTATCTCCACAAAGATTTTGGTTCCCAGCTGTAGATAACTGCCGTCAAACAGCTCTGTATTTTCAAGCTGTAATATGCCATGGCCTGTTGTCACGCAGACAGACAGGATTTTTTTGTCTATTCCTATTACAGAAAGCTTATCCTGTGATGATATATCTGCAAAGCCTGCCTTCTCGTCTCCGATAAAGACAAAGCTGCCTGAGTCTATGGAATACTTGGTATCAGCTATCTGCATAACACCAGCTTCCTCGTCCACAGAGAACCTGCTTATATCATCATACGTCCACACGTTATCTGCAAGCTGTACTGTTGTCGCCTTTCCCTGACTGTCTGCCCCGAGAATATTTATGACATCACCAGCCTTTAAATTTGCCACAGACATGTAATCTCCGTATTTATTTAAAAATTTTGTCTCTAATCCATAATAATACCGGTACTCAAGCCCGTTGGCATAGCGGTATACTCTTATACTTTCCTCTGCCGAATCTATAGACACTATCAGATACAGCTCATTACTCTGGCTGAGTGTCTCCTCCGTCTGGGTATCCTCCTCATTACTCACGTCATTTAAACTCTTATGGAAGTATGTGACATTGCTCTCCTCTTCCTGGGCACCACAGCCACAGAGCATAACCAGCATTAACAGGATTATCATCATGTATACTTTTTTCATACCCTCAGTATACCTTATTAAATACTAATGGCAAACACTTTTTCTATAAAAGTTATTCTATCCCTCTCCTGAGCTATGATTTTTTCAAGCTTTTCTATATCACGTTTGGGAATCCATGCCTTGTGCGACCCATAATAGTGGTCTGCTATCTTCCAGAATTTCTCTGGGAACAAAAGCAGGCCTAACAATTGCTTTCTCGCATCATCAGACATGTGATAGCCACTCTCATATCTGTTCAGAAGCTTCTCACCCATTCTGTAATCCCATTGATTTTTCTCAGATATTTTGCGGATAAATTCAGACACATCAATTATGGCAGGGGCATACATAATATGCTCAAAATTAACAATTCTCCACTGGCTGCCTGTATACAGGATATTATGCTGGTTCATCTGCCCGTGGCACCATATCTCATTTCCATGGGACATATATTCCACTGCTTTTCCTGCACATTCCATATAATACTCATAGTTTTCCTGAAACATCAGCTCAAATTCATTCTTTTTACTGCGCCCCTTAATATAATTCCGGATTCGCTTTAACTCATTCATGTGCTTTTTAGCCTTATCTGAATAGCTTAAGGCATTTTTTTCTGCCTCTGGCTGGTTCACCTTCTCTGATGCCCTGTGAAATCTGGCTATTGTCTCCATAGCCATTATGGTATCCTCATCCATCTGCACCCTGCATTCATTACCCTTTATGTAATCCTTAAGCAGATAGCTTTCCTCTCCATCCTCAGACAGAGCCTCACCCTCTGCGGTGAGCATGATTTTCTCCACCTCAAAGCCTGCTTCATCCAGCTCATCCAGATAATTTTTTATAAACATGGCTCTGGTCTTTGTCCCCCGGAAAGGCACAAGAACCTTCTCTCCCTGGGAGGTGTCACATATGAAGGTTCCTCTCCCTCTGGTTATTTCCTTCACTGTCAATTCATATTTTTCAAGGGCTGCTGCCCGCTTATCATACAATAAAAAACCCCCTCACATGACTCTTGTATCTGTTTATCATATGAGAGGGTCTGCTATTTTATGAGCAAGTTCTATTAATTTGTCGTGGGTATTTAAGTCAGGCTCCTCGATTATCATGTTGAATAATTCATCAAGCACCCTGCCCAGCTCTTTTCCCGGCTTCATGCCAAGGGCAATCAGGTCTCTGCCATTTATAGCCATGTCCTTTTTTTGCAGGCATTGATTTTTCTGCAAAATCAGCTCATAGGTTTTCTCAAAATCATCAATGTAGTCAAGCTTTTCCTGTCTCTTGTACAGGCTCTGTCCCAGACAGTCAGCCCGCTTAACCTTGAGCAGGTCAGGAATCAGGTCTGCTCCGATTCTGCTCACAGCCCGCCTGATGCTCTTTTCCGTAATCTCTGGTCTGTCATCATGGTACCTGATAAGCCTTGCACAGGCATCTATTGTCTTATTGTCAAACTTCAGGCGGTGCAGGATAGCTCTCGCCATCTTCTCTCCCAGCTCAGGGTGACCGTGATAGTGTTCCTGCCCCTCCTCGTCGGTGGTTATGCAGGCTGGCTTTGCCACATCATGCAAAAGCATTGCAAGCCTTAGGACTCTGTCTGCCTCAATATTCTGCATGGCAACAATTGTATGCTCTCCCACAGAATACATATGGTGCTTATTTATCTGGGGAGTCTCCATCATCACATCAAATTCCGGCATAAATACCCTTGTCAGTCCAAGCTCGTAGGCAGTCCTTATCTCCTCTGGGTGGGAAGATGTCAGAAGCTTTACCATCTCAACCTGTATACGTTCAGCGCTCACATGCTCAATCGTAGGTGCAAGCTCCCTGACCGCTTCTGCTGTCTCTGGCACTATGTCAAAGCCAAGCTGGGCTGCAAATCTGACAGCTCTGAGCATCCTTAGAGCATCCTCGCCAAATCTGTCCCTTGCCACACCCACGCAGCGTACCTGTTTTTGTTCCAGGTCTTTTTCGCCGCCAAAGACATCTATAAGTCCTTCCTCATCATTGTATGCCATGGCATTTATGGTGAAATCTCTTCTCTTTAAATCTTCAACCAGATTAGAGGTGAATATCACTTCCTTTGGATGCCTGTTATCCTCATATTCCCCATCAATCCTGTAGGTTGTCACCTCATAGCCCACATGGTCAAGCATGACTGTGACTGTGCCATGCTCTATTCCTGTATCTATGGTATGCTCAAACAATGCTTTTACCTGGTCTGGCTTTGCCGAGGTGGTTATATCCCAGTCCTGGGGCTTTCTGCCAAGGATTGTATCCCTGACACAGCCTCCCACTGCGTAGGCTTCAAAACCATTATCATACAGGGTATGAATTATGAAGTTTACATTTTCAGGTAAAATCATTCTCATATAAATGCGTAAGTTCCTTTTTTTCCTTTTTTGATGGTATACAACAGCTCATCTGCCTGTCTGAGCATCTCATCAACGCTCTGCTCATTTAGGGAATCTGTAACTGAAATTCCCATTGAGCAGCCTATCTTTTTGCTGTCATCCATCTCTATATTCTGGTTGAGCCTTATCTGGATTTCATTCACAAAACCATTTGACGCTTCAATTCTTGAATATATCTGCTTTGCTATATCCTCAAGCTCTTTTTTGTCTCTTGTATTGAGTATGATGATAAACTCATCTCCACCGAATCTGCTGACAAAGCCCTTATCACCAATCACATCACAGAAGAGCTTTGACATGCCCTGCAATACAATATCACCTGCATCATGACCGTAGGTATCATTGTATGGCTTAAAGTTATCCAGGTCTATAAACATGAGGGCTGCACTCTTGCCGTGCATCCTGCCTATCTCCCTGTACATTCCAGTCCGGTTGTAAACTCCTGTGAGCATATCTGTCACTGCGCTCTTTTCAAGCATGGTGTTCATCTCATAAATCTGGCGGTTAGCCTGAATCTTGACTACTGCATCATTTAACTCTCTCCACAGCAGCCTGTATATCTTTAAGTCCTCCTCATCAAGCATATATCTGCTTGTGGCATTGTGCCAGTTTTCCTTCATCATAACATAGGTGACAAAGAATGACTCAATCTTTCTGCCGTTAAAGAATGGCACTGCTGCAAATGAGCACACATCATCTGTTCCAAAATAATTTATCATATCCAGATGCTCGTTGAAGTTTCCACTTATCTTAGATACCACAAAACCATCTGTATACTGCCTCATGTTGTCACACAGTATTCTGGCAAGGTTATCATCTATAAGCAGGCCTGTGTTGTTGTAGTAGACAACTGCTTTTCCATCCTCAAATCTCACATAGGCTGCCTTGTCGTTTCCAAAATAGTTCATGAAGGCTCTCATCACATTGTCTACAAGTTCCTTCTCATCTCCGTTATGTGACGAAATACTCCTCTGCCATGTGTTTAAGAACTCCATCTGTTCATGGGCTCTGGTATAGTCTCTGCCCACTCCCACGCTCTTCATCAGGTTGTCAATCTCCTTCGGCTTGATTCTGCAAGGTTTTTTATTCTTGCCAGCCTCTACCTTTTCAAGCATCTCTAGTGGAGTGCTCTCCTTTATGAGCTTTGCTGTCTCCTGATATTTGTCAAGTGTAGCCTTTTCCTTCTCATACAGCTCAGTCCTGCTCAGCTTCTCAAAGAGCTGCATCCTGCTCTTTCTGTATACAGTGTATACATAAAACTGGTTGCCCTCTGCCTTTGCCAGATAGGTCTCTGCTTTTTCAAAGGCTTCCAGAGCCTCATCATCCCTGTCCTCAAGCATATATGTGAGCGCCATTGCAAAGTTAAAGAGAAACATGTCATCATCCAGGACTGAGTAGTCATGCTTAAAGACTTCCTCAGCGGCGATTTTGGTCTTTTCAACTGCATAGTTTAAAAACTGCCTGCAGTTTCTCAAATACCTGTCCGCATTAAATCTCTGATTCTGAAGTACACTGACCAGAGCCAGAAGGGCATAGAGCTTTGACATATTGCAGACTCTTAAGGAGTTCATGTGAAGCCTCTGTATTGCAAGCACCGCTCTCTGCAGGGACTGCTGCGCCTTGGCATAGTCTCCCATCATTATACTGTTTAGTGCCAGATTGTAATCGTTTTCTGCTATATCCTGTGGCAGCCTCAGCTCGTAGAGTGCCTCGATTGACCTGTTATAGTAGACCTCCGCCAGCTCATTGTGACCTAAAGCCGAGAGATTATAGCCTATTCCCCCCAGCAGCCTTGCTATATCCAGGGTGTTCTTTTTCTTCATAAACTCATATGAACGGACAGAATACAAAAGGGCAATCTCATTCATTCCATTTGTGGACGCAATCATGATATTTTTCTGGTAGGCATCATAGACCAGCTGTTCATTGCCTATCTCCATGGCAAGCTCCACACCCTTGCTGAAGTGTGTGAGAAGTTTTTCTGAGCGGTATGCCTTTGCGACTACCTCTGCCCCGTTGTCATAGGCGTAGATGTAAATGTGTGCCAGATAGTTCTCATAGCCACGCTTCATAAGTCCCTCAAGCAGGGCTTCTTCTATATATACATCCTCCAGACAGAAAAATATATTGTGCCAGCCCGACATCCTGACCTGTACCTTGAGGAGGTTTGCCTCAAAGGCAAGCTCTGTATCTCCCATGGAGTCAGCAATCTCCTTTGCCAGATCCACATATCTGATACCAGCGTTCAGCCTGCCCAGATACATGAAGCACACGCCTGTATAGTAGGCACAGTTGTAGCTTAACCACTTCTGTATGTCATCATTTTCCATTTTTGACACAGTGAGTATATCTATCAGCTCCAGTGCCTTATGTATATTTCCCGATAAGATACATGACCTGATGTATAGGATTATAAACCTGGCTCTAAGCTCCTCAGATACTTCTGTATCGTTATCCTTTATAATCTTTTCAAGCACCGCAAAATTTTTGATGATAAGTCCGTAGTCCAGCAGCTCTATTCCGTTGCTGAGCTTGGTATATGCCTCCTCCATATCATCTATATTTACCAGCTCTTCATACTCTCTTCTGTGATGTCCTGTGGTTCCCATGTGGTAGACAAGGCTGGCATCTGAGGCTTTCTCGATGATTCTGTCAAGGATAGTACTCTCTTCCTTTGCCAGCTCACTCTCATTCATACCTATGACAAGTCCTATGTCCTTTGATGGCTCGTCCAAAAGCAGCTCCACAAGTGCCATGGCACTCTCGCTGGCAATCTGGAATCTGTTTATGACTATAAAGATTGGCTTTATCTCTGCAAGCTTCTTGAGCATAAGGGCTATGCCCTCTGTCATCTTGCTCTGCTCGTAGCGCACCTCATCAAGCAGCACGCTCTCCTTCCTCTTGCATACACCTGTATTGTAATATTCTAAGAGCATGTCCCTGTGCAGGTAATATACACCACATTCCTTCATAAAATCGTAGAAGCTTCCTCCCACATACGCTCTGTGCATCTGGAATATTATTTCCAGAAATGGAGAAAATGCGTCCATTACGAAATTATACTCAAATTGCTTTGTGGCAAAAAAAACGTCATTCATTGTTGAATAACGTTTGATGTCGTCTATTGTGTCAAGGGAGAAATCATTGTTGTAGCAAGCTACAACAATGTTCCTTTTCAGTTTTCCCATCTGAGCATAGACCTGCTCTATAACCCCACATATATCTTTCTCAAACATAGTACATCCCCAAGTAATCTATTCTATATTAATAAGCTTTTCCCCAGTATACCAGTTTGTGTGCTGGTTTTCCACAGCATACACATACATCAGAAATCTGCTCCTGATCATCAAATGGCATACAGCGGCTTGTAACGGTTGTGTCTTCCTTAATCTTGTTCTCACAAGCCTCATCCTCGCACCACATAGCACGGATAAAGCCTGGCTTTTCCTCAGCAATTTTCTTGAACTCTTCATAATTGTGGGCATCATTGATATGAGTCTTAAGATGGTTCTTTGCCTTCTCAAGCATATCATTCTGCATTGTGTCAAGAATCTCTGCAAGCTTCTCATTTATCTCATCAAGTGAAACTACTATCTTTTCTCTTGTGTCACGGCGGACTACTACGCAGTGTCCAGCCTCAATATCCTTTGGTCCCAGCTCGATACGGACTGGAATACCCTGAATCTCCTGCTCTGCGAACTTCCAGCCTGGAGTCTTGTCAGAAGCATCGATTTTGACCCTGTAATCCTTAGCCAGCTTGTCTCTTAAGTCATAAGCCTTGTCAAGCACTCCATCCTTCTGCTGCTGGATTGGAATAACCATAACCTGTGTAGGTGCAATCCTTGGTGGAAGGACAAGTCCTGAATCGTCTCCATGAACCATGATAATAGCTCCGATAAGACGGGTAGATGCTCCCCATGAAGTCTCATGACAGTATTGGAGCTTGTTCTCCTTGTCTGTGTACTGGATGCCGAAGGCTCTGGCAAATCCATCACCGAAGTTATGTGATGTACCCGACTGTAAAGCCTTGCCATCGTGCATAAGTGCCTCGATTGTGTAGGTTGCCTCTGCTCCTGCGAATTTCTCCTTGTCTGTCTTACGTCCCTTAATCATTGGGATTGCAAGATACTTCTCACAGAAATCAGCATATATATTTAACATCTGTACTGTACGTGCCTCTGCTTCCTCTGCTGTAGCGTGTACAGTATGTCCTTCCTGCCATAAGAACTCTGATGAACGCAGGAAAGGTCTTGTGGTCTTTTCCCAACGTACAACTGAGCACCACTGGTTGTATACCTTTGGTAAATCTCTGTGTGAATGAACAATCTTTGAAAAAAGCTCACAGAACAGAGTCTCTGATGTAGGTCTCACTGCAAGTCTCTCCTGAAGAGTCTCAAGACCTCCCTGGGTAACCCAGGCAACCTCTGGTGCGAATCCCTCTACATGATCCTTTTCCTTCTGTAAGAGGCTCTCTGGAATAAACATTGGCATGTACACATTCTCTACACCAGTCTCCTTGAACATTGCATCAAGATTTTTCTGTATATTTTCCCAAATTGCATATCCATTGGGCTTAAAGATCATACATCCTTTTACAGATGAATAATCCATCAACTCCGCTTTCTTCACAACGTCTGTATACCATTGTGCAAAATCTTCATCCATTGAAGTGATGGCTTCTACTAATTTTTTTTCCTTAGCCATTTCTAATCTCCTTTTTATACGACGTACTTTTACTAATTCATATTAAAATAATTACTTTTCAATGTCAAGCTGACACGCCTTTGCTTTTTTGTCTGCACTGCGCCTTGTCAGTATCAGAAAGACTACTGTAAGCACTAAAGCCAGCCCGCTCACTGCCATGCCCTCATACAGGTATGGATATGACATCTTAATCACTGTACTTCCCTTATTAACATAGGTCAGATTATTTTTGCTGTAGATTTCCTGACTGCCGCTGTAATTATCGTGGTAGGCAATCGTTGTATTCACATCATCTGACGGCGACTCTATCTCTATCTCATTTCTGCCATAGGTCACATCAAGGGCGACTATCTCACGCTCTGGCAGCTCATCTCCCTCTATATCCAACGCCTTAGACAGGAGCGCTCCAATCTTTTCATCCTGTGTCAGCGCATAGTGGTATGTAAGATTAAGTCCCACAAAAACCAGATTGTCATTATCCTTGGTTCCCATAAAATCAAGCTGCTGGTCCAGGTCAAGGGTTGTTCCCCAGACATCATCCAGTCCATTCATGTAGACTGTCTTCCAGTTGGTATAGCCATCTGGGAAGAGGTCTGGATTTAAGGTGCCATCTATGGTATCAAGCTGTGGGTAGCCATTTGAAAAAGTAATGCTCTGGCAGATAACCCCTGCAAACTTCTGCAAGCCTGTCTCCCTGTCTACCGGTATGCCATCTGCAAGGATTACAACCTTAACCCCATCTCTGGTGAGCTTTAGAATCATATTCTCCGCAGCCTCCCTGTCATCACAGGTGAAGCCAGCCAGATATATGGTCTTGTACTGGCTCAGTTCCTCATATGTGTAGTGGTTTAAATTGGTATCCGTGGTTTCCTCAACTGATGGGAAGGTCAGTGCCATAAGGGAGGCAGATGTTCCTATTCCTATTGCAGAATATTTACTCTTCACACCAAAGCTCTCAGGTACATCCTTGTGATAGAGTCTGTAGTCTGAGTTTTCATCGACCAGCTCATATCCCAGCCTGTCTGCTGCTGTGTCAATGGCAGATATATCATCCTCTCTGCCCTGTGCCTGACTCACCCTGATAACTATAGTGTCACTTCCCATCTCTATGCTTCTGTCAAAGAGATAGAGATAGTGGCCATATTCCAGGGACTCATTCAGCCTTGAAATATTCATGGCTGTTGATGCGGACTGCCAGCCTGCACCAAATACCCCAGGGACTCCATCCTCGCCCCTTGATACAAGGTAAGCTCCATCCGAACCCAGCGTGCTTAAATCAAGCAGTGCCATTCTCTGGGTGGTAATCTCCTTTGCCTCACTGATAAGGGTTGTCTCCCCCATTGTGTCATATCTCTCCTCAGCCGTGACTCCCTGCATATCTCCTGTGATTAGCGGTAATGACGGAATCACATCCAGCACCAGAAGTATGGAAAGCACACATATAAATGGCTTTTTAAGGGAATCCCAGATAAAAAAGCTGTAAAGGGCAAAGCACAATGCTATGGAAATAAATCTGAGCATCCACAGATACTGGCTGCCTGGAAGCTTTACAAGCACCGCATACATAGTGCTTGTGGTGCAGATAAAGATAATCAGTGCAGTCCAGAAGCCCGGCAAAGACTTTCGTCTGGCAAAAATGCTTCCGAATACTACCAGTATAAAGGCTGCCAGTCCAAAATAGAAATATCCCTGTCCCTCTGTAATCCTGAGTATAGGATTAAGGGATACCAGAGCGTCCTGAAAAAAGCCCTTCATAACCTGTGAGCTGTCAGTATTTGATATTCCCCCCTGCAGTGAAGCATAAGCCCATATGCCCGTGAGTAGCATTCCGAGTACTACTGATATAAGTATATGGATGATTTTTCTTCTCTGACGATAGAGAATCCTGTATACAATAAGGAAAATAATAAGTCCCAGTGCAATCATTCCTGCATATCCCAGATGGCACAGGGTCATAAGCATGAAGCTTATTATCATTTTAGGCAGACTGCTCCACCTGTCCTCAAGCAGATAGTCATGCACATAGGACACAAAGAGGGGCAGCACTATCATGCACAGTGCTCTCGGCAGGTTTCCCTCCACAAATATAGCCAGAAGGTTGTTAGGCATAAAAAACCACAGAAAGCCTATAAATGCACCAAACCATGGGCGTTTATGCCTGACACCTATTACAAGCCATGACAAAGCCCCTGCCACATATACTATCGCAAGAAATAGCAGGTAGCCATTAAAATAGCTGCCTCCCATAATCCCCTGGCACATGGCAAGAAAGTAGACAGGCAGGGGTGCCCAGTAACGTAACATCTCCACTCCGTTGTACCACATAGAATCAAAAAGAGGGTAAAAATTCCCCTCCTTTATCTGATTATACAGTACATCTCCCTTATATATATGGCACATGGTATCTGTACCCGATGGGTAGACGCTGCTTTGAGATACCATAAATGCAATTATTATTCCTACTACCACATAGGCTGCGCATATTAAGCCCAGGCCAATGTATTTTCCAAATCTTTTCATGTCACAGCTCCCATATGCTAGTCTAATACTCTGTCAAGCAAATCATCAATTACATTGTCCAGAGCCTTCTGGGTTGTCACACCTACATCTGTGATAAATTCATCATCCTTTGCATAGGACACAGCATAGCTTCGGGTCGGGGTCTCACCGCCCTCTATTCTCATAAGTGTACCATTTACATCCTTTATGAGACGTCTCAGCTCATCTCCAAAATAGTCCACAATGTTTTCAAGTGTAGGCATCAGCTTGTCAAATGGCTCTACATCATTCAATACCCTGTCCTGATATTTTGCGAAAAAGTCCTGTGCCACCTTCTCATACTCATTAAACTCTGTAAAAGCATTTTTCTGTACCAATATATCAAGGCAGATTTCCCATGTGTGAGGATGTACCTCTCCCTGCCTTCCATTGATAATAATACTGTGGCTGGCATTCAGATAAAATTTGAACTTGTACTCACGAAATAATTTGCTATCCATTTGTCTGCACCCCTTTATACATATCTCTGACAATCTCTTCCAGTCCCTGGTCAGGCCTGGTCTCAAGCAGTTTTCTGTCTATCAGTTCAGCCCCCATCTTATCAAGCTGTCTCTTTCTCTCAGAGGCAACCATTCCCAGATGCTGCATGTCTATCATCAATATGTATGTATCATCCAATATTACATTAAGTGTCTTTTCGTTAAATAGAACCTGTGCCTCTGAGAAGTAGAAATTACGCTTGCTGCCCTCTGGGACATTCAATATGCTAAGCTCCAAAGGCCATACATTTTTCTGTTCCATCTTCTGCAGGAGATTAGGCAGGGCATTTTTCTTAAATGCCATTCTGGTAGCATCATACATCATCTTCTTGGTCAGCTCCCTGTTTAATTCCTCAACAGTCTTAACCAGAGCCAGATTTTCCTTATCGGTGTCCTCGTACTTCTTATACCATCTCTCAGTCTGTATGGCGAGAAGCACACCACCTACTATAATTACTGCAAAACCTATGACCACCAGAAGCACCAGACATATCTTGGCATTCAGATAATCATTCTGGTCTAAAATCGAGTCCACTCCAGATAGGAGGCACATCCTGTAGTTTTTGTCATTGTAAGAAAAATTCACACCTGATGCCACATACTGTCTGTCGTTTATCTCGATAGTGGCATGTGTGACACGGTTCTCCTGCAGGCTGCCCAGAAAAGAATCTGCACTGTCTGACCTGTAATAAGTCTCAGTGGTAAAGCCCTTAAACCTGTTTGTCTCCAGCACGTCCTTTACAAAAATCAGGGAATTCTGCTCTGACAGGGTCCAGTAGTGGCTGTCTGAGGTATCGAGCGTACCCAGTATATCCTCCACTATCTCCTCATCTGCCCTGCTATCCTGTAAATTAATCTGGTCAAGCACCAGCTGCACGTATCCATCCTGCTGTTTTGCATACACGCTGAGTATGCCCTTTTCATATTTCTTAAGCTGCATCCATGACGAAACTGCAATAACTGCCACAAACAAAATTACTGCAATAATAACTGCCCACGCATTTATTCTTTTTATTTTCTTCTGCTTCCTGCTGCGAGTTTTCATAGGGTTTATCTGCTCCTCTACATTCCTGTATCATTGTTCACTTTATCCCTGAGCACCTTTATGCCATGGAAAAATCTGGAAAAATCATTTTTGACCTCATCTCTGAATGCTTTTTTCTCATCTGACAGAGTCCTGGTCTTCCATGCACTGTCTGTGTTTATGCTGTTTATAATGCCTGCAAATCTGATAAAGAACACCACAAAGTTAAAGAAAGGCAGAAGTGGAACTATCCACCATTTCTTTGCATAATATTTTCTGACCTCCGGGAAATCCTTTAAAAAGCCCACGGTAGAAAAATAATACAGATAGCCACACACTGTATACATGGCAAACAGCACTACCGTAGCCAGAACTACCGTACCTGCAGAGTAGCCTACAAACATAAGGCAAATCAGAGCCAGATACCATATGATACGTGGAAAGGCAAATGTATGGTCATACATAAGGGTCTTTACAGATACATCCGTAAACAGCTGACCAGGCTTCATTTTGTTACCCACAAACATTTTGGAAACCTCAAGGCTGCCCCTCTGCCAGCGCTGGCGCTGGGTGTAGAGCTTGTCCACGTTTTCAATAGGGTCTACAAAGAATATTGAATTTTCACTCATATAGATACGTTCTCCCTGCAGATAACGCATCTGGAATGTAATCTGCGTATCCTCGGCAAGTGTCTCAGTATTATAAAGTCTTGATTTGAGTATTGCTGATTTTCTGAAAGCAGAAAAAGCTCCGGACACTGTGTAAATTGCATCCAGCTCCGAAGCATAATTTCTTCCAGCCAAAAAAGCCTGGGCATATTCCATAAATTCCATTTCACGAAAAAGTCTGTGTATACCTCTTGGGTACTCATCAACTAATTCTGGTTGAATCATTATTGCGCCAGTCATACAATTGATTTTAGAGTCTGATTCAAACTTATCTACCATATTGGTGAGGGCATTTTTCTCCAATACGCCATCACTGTCAATATGTATAATGTATTTTCCCTCACTATTGTAAAGAGCCAGATTGAGTGCTCTCGACTTACCCTGATTTGCATTTAACCACTGCATGATAAGGTCTGGATATTTCTTCTGACACTCTGTATATATCTGGAAGCTGTTGTCCCTGCCCTGGTTGTTTACAAGGAATACCCTAATCTGTGAGTTAGGATATGAACAGTCATTGATAGACCTGATACATGCCTCCAGTGTATCCTGGGAATTGTACACAGGTACTATAATAGAAATCTCCGGATATATAATCGGTTTTACAACCTGCTTGCTAAAATGTCTTCGCTTGAACAGGATAATCGCACTTCCGATAGATGGAATTATCTCCATGATAAGCGGAATCACTATCCATGCTGCCCAAAACACGAAAGAATTGACTAATTTTTCAATGATCCCCATACTTAAATTTTCCAATCTTCATGCGTACTATCTGTGGCTTGGTAAAGACATAAAAGTACAACATGACTGATAAAGCATAAAACACTAATCTGCCAACTATGGTGTGAGCCATATAATACACACCCGAACCCATAAAATGTATCATCTCACAGATGATAATAATTCTTAAGGCATTGGCAAGCATTATATATACCACACCTATAATGCCGACAATTATTCTCTCTGCCTTGGTGTATACCCTGAAGAATACCAGCAGGGACAAAAACGCCATGATTTCAACTATTCCAGAACATTCAAAGTCTATCTGTAATGTTATGGCTCCAGCAGCCGAGTCTACAAACAATATACCATATCTGAAAAACGGCGAAAATGTATCTGTCAGGCTGCCAAACAGTCCTGCAATAGCTGCAACGCCTCTGGCAAGCGGTTCTGTAAGAAGCGGGCGGACAGTAAACATCATAATGATGAAGAGTCCTGCCGCCCCCACTATAAAATGCCAGAAATTAAGTTCTGCCTTATTTGTGGCATATAAGAGATATAGCCATAAACATATCAATACAAGTGCTAATATGTATATCATTATCCCGCTATCCTCTTTCTGCGCTTAGACACTCCTGCTGAAATACCTACTGCTGCAAAACAGATTATAAGTCCAAGCCATGTGCCTGTTGATGTACCTGCTGTAGATACCCACTGCTGACCGAGTCTGCCCCACTGAGCCTCTACTGTCCTTATGTCATCTGCTGATATGCTGCCCTTTTTGCCCTGCTGTCTGAGATTCTCAGTTATTCTCTCTGCCACAAGGCTTAAGTCTAACTCAAACTCCATATCGTCCTGTGATGCTCCAACTGTCAGATACATGTGTCCGCATATCGCATTGTGGTACTGAGCCCTGCCCTCTTCTGTCTCAAGCTGTGATATATTTGTCGCTGTCTTCCAGCCCTGTGAATCAATAAGGTACAGCTCATATGTACCTCTTGCAAGTCCTGAAAGCTGTGGATTGTAATTAATATTTCCATCACTGTCTACTGCTACGAACTGAGGATAAAACTCAAAATCACGCTTCCTGTTTAATTTGATAGTAACTGCACTGGTAAACTCTCCACCAGCTTCGCCAAGATGTGCTGGCATGCCAGTAGTTGCATGAGCATACAAGATACCATCTGTTGAATAAAGCGCTCCCTCTGCGTCTACCACGTGGTCGTGAGTTCCAGGTGTTGCATACTGGATAGTGGTGTGTGGGTAATACTCCCAGTCACCATAGTTTCCATCAATTTTTACACCATTAAATTCCTTGCTTCCGTCAGAATCATCGCCCTGAAGATTTGCTACATCTCTTATGACAGGCTCCTGTAAATACATACCAAAGGATATGGTGTTCTTATATGCTGGCAGGGCACTTGCAGGAATGGAAACCTCCCACATAAATGGTGCGCCAGCCCAGTCTGTGCTGTTGACAGCAACTGCCGCTCCATCCACACCAGCCACACTGCCGTTATTATCTCTGCTCAGCTGGATAAGTAAGCTTCTTCCCAGGTCTGTAGTTATGGCGAACTGACCGTTGTTATTAGGTCCTGCTCCTGTGACAGAAGCCCAGTCGCCTGTTCCATCGCCATTGCCATTTGCCATGAAGTACAGATACACCATATCACCATCCCATACCATAGCAACCTGGTCTACTGTATCCCAACCCTTATTTTCGTTTACCTCATATTTTGTAACTGCGTCCCAGTCTGAGAAGTCACCGTCTATGGTGATACCATCATATCTGGCATTTGTCTCAGCTGGCAGGGCTGTTACAGATATACCGTAATCACTGTCAGAGGTCTCTGTTGACTCTGTACCCTGAACTGCCTCTGTGTTTTCTGTAGCATCTGCATTATCTACTGTATCTGCTGTATCATCTGTAGCTTCCGCATCATCCACTGTGCCTGCTGTATCATCTGTAGTTTCTGCATCATCTACTGCGCCTGCTGTATCGTCAGCTGCTTCCACATCATCAACTGCGCCTGCTGTATCATCTGTGGCTTCGGCACTGTCCGCCGTGCCTGCTGCATTGTCTGTCTCTTCCCCAACTGTTGTCGCTTTTACTGTATCTGCTGGAATCCATGGTGTTGCACCTACTAACAGCCCCATAACCATCAGCTCTGCAAAGATTCTGTTTTTCATGTTCCTTCGCTTCATCTGTAATCTCCTTTTCATACAGCCCCTGCTGTACAATATCCCACATTTTATTTTCACGCTCCAAAGCAGGCTCATCAAAGCCCACTATTACTATAAATTATAACAAGATTGGTATGATAAGTAAAGCCACTGAGTGCAGTTTTACTTCTAAAAAATAATGATATATAATGCTTATAATCACAAATGACTGAGGAGAAAAACATGAGCAATTTTAAACGAGGGCTTATAGCCGGCTTTCCAATAGGACTTGGCTACCTGTCTGTATCCTTCACCTTCGGCATTATGGCTGTGTCCTATGGTCTGACCTGGTGGCAGGCTACCCTTATATCGATGACAACCGTGACCTCTGCCGGACAGTTTGCAGGGCTTGGGGTTATGATGCACCCGGGACAGTATTTTCAAATGTTAATTTCACAGCTTACCATAAATATCCGCTACTCATTTATGTCGATTTCAATCGGGCAAAAAGCGGATGCAAAATTTAAGGGAATATACAGATGGATTCTGGGATTTCTTATGACAGATGAGATTTTTGCTGTGGCAAGCCAGGAGGAATCAGTGACCAGAAGCTTTTTCTCTGGCTTGTGCGTGCTGCCATATCTGGGCTGGTCGCTCGGCACCCTGTTTGGCTCAATCCTTGGCAGTGTACTGCCCCACAGACTGATGAGCGCCCTGTCTCTTGCAATATATGGGATGTTTGTGGCAATCGTCATTCCAGAGGCGAAAAAATCAAAGGCTGTGGTATTTGTAGTGTGCCTTGCCCTGATATGCAGCTGCGGCTTCTACTATCTGCCTGTGCTTTCAAAGGTATCAAGCGGTATCGCCATTACAATCTGTGCGATTCTTGCCGCCGTTGTTGGCGCAATACTTTTTCCTGTTGAGGAGGATAATGATGAAAATTAATCTTGATATGACTCAGTTTTTTATATATCTGCTTATACTGTGCGTCAGCACCTACCTGATAAGAGTTATTCCTTTTGTTGCTATCAAGGAAAAAATCAGCAATCGGTTTGTGCAGTCCTTTTTGTACTACATACCCTATGCGGTGCTCACAGCCATGACTTTTCCTGCTGTACTGTATGCAACTGACAGTATGGTATCCGCCTTTGTGGGGCTGGCTGTAGCTGTAATTTTTGCACTGCGGGGCAAAAGCCTCACTGTAGTTGCCCTTGCCGCCTGCAGCGCAGTCTTTATCTGTGAGCTGTTACCCATTTGATATTCAGCTCTATGCTTTCAGTTTTCAGCCTAATCTGCACCAGCCAAATAACTCATTATGGGGTGTGATTTCAAAATCAAGGGCTTTGCCACTTGTGGGATGGTTAAATTCCAGCCGGTAAGAGCACAGGGCAAGCTGCTGTCCCTTTTCCGCCACGCCATACTTGCTGTCTCCCACAAGAGGTATGCCGACATGTGCCATCTGCAGACGTATCTGGTGGTGGCGTCCTGTGTGGAGCTTTATATCCAGACATACAAGCTTATCCCTCACATCTGTCACTGTGTATTCAAGCTCTGCCTTTTTTATATTTTTATCCTTTTTCAGCTGGGCAGCCTCTGGCTTTTGCGGTAAAATCCGTCCTACATTCGTTCTGGCGTCAAAGGTCATATAATCTGTCAGAAGCCTTGTCTCATCCTTTTTCACAAGTACTTTTTCATCATTGATTTGCCCTATTGCATAATAATACTTGCCTATGCTTCTGTCTGCCACCTGCTTTGAGAGACTGGCAGCCGCCTTTTCATTTTTGGCAAAAACCATAAGCCCCTCTACTGGCTGATCCAGCCTGTGAACCAGACCTATGTATGGCGGCTCCTTCTTTTTTGCCCTGTAATTTTTCAGCAGACTTACCATGTCCTGCTGCCCCAGTTTTCTGGTCTGGGTCGCTACGCCTGCTGGCTTGTAGCAGACTATTATGTCATTGTCCTCGTGGATTATTTGTAAATCGCTCATATCCTGTCTTCCCTATAATCAATACATATCTTTCAGTGTTATTAGCTGCACCTCGCCCTGCTCCTGGGCTTTAAGAAGTCCGTCTGTAAATCCGCCCTTAGAAAATATATAGTAGTGATAAGTATTTCCTTTACCAAATACAGATGCATAATCCTTAATCAATTTAAGTTCATCCAAACCGATTTTCTCATTTTTGTATTTGCATGAACCTATAATGTAATCATTTCCCACAACTGGTGTACCAACAATATCAATCTGTATCTGCTTCTTTCTGACAGAATCAGTTCCCCACCATTGACCTATCTCACTAAGCTCAATAGGAAGATTTTCATCATAGTAAAGCAGATAATCAATACACATTTTTTCAAAGGTCAGCCCCATATAATCGGCAAGCTGTGGCTTTACTGACCGCTCATATAATTTTGTAATTCTGCCAGAATCAATAGCACTCATATTAACCGGTACAAATCTATACCAGAATCTGAAAAAGTTGTCCGCCAGTAAATAAATAGTTTTCTTGCCGGGTTTTTCAGTGATTGGTGTTTCCTTTTTTACGATGCCAAGACCTATTAGTGTTTTTAAATATTTCGCTACAACTGCGCTGTCCTCTCCCACCTTCAGTTTTATGTCATTCATGCGGGATGCACCTTCTGCAATAGCCTTTATAATTGCGTTGTAGATTGCTGGCTCCCTAAGCTCCTGCTTTAACAGATTTTCTGGTTCCTCATACAAGTAGCTTGAACGGTCAAATAAATTATCCAGCAAGGCTTCATCCACACTATTCTTTACATCAAGCTTATTTATATAATGTGGAACCCCACCTGTAATTCCATAAATTAAGGCATTATCCTCCGATGAAAGCTTGGAATGAAACATGGCTGTCTCTTTATAATCCAAGGGCTCAATTTTAAACTGTCCGGTTCTTCTGCCATATAAAGGACTTTCTTTTCCCAACACCTGATTTTCCATAAAGCTCATAGACGAACCACAAAGTATGAGATACATTTTAGATTCAGTCCACTTATGGTCGATAATATGCTGTAGCATTGCAGATATAGCCGGTTTTGCCTTTGCCAGATACGGATATTCATCAATTACAAATACTATTCGCTCATCCTTTGAAAGTGCTGTCAATTCATCTAATGCACTGTCGTAAGATTTGAATTCAGGTACATTATCCACTCCCGGGCGCTCAAAATTCATTATTGCCTTTGACAAAGCCTCCAGATTTTCCTTGCCTGTTGTATTTAGGGCAGAGAAAAAAATAGTTGGTTTATCTTTACAAAATTCATTAATTAATGCCGTCTTTCCAACACGCCGCCTGCCATAAATTATAATGCACTCAAACTTATCATCTGCATATCTCTTGTTTAATTTTCTAAGCTCATTTTCTCTGCAATAAAATTTACTCATTTTAATCGCCTCAACATAAATATACTCGTAAGTTAGTTTCTTACGAGTATATTATCTGAAACATATTATATTGTCAATGCCTCCACATATACATTAATAATTCAATGTATCCAAAAACTGCTCCAGCTCCTGTAAACCAGCCTTCTCTTCAAAGCTTGAGCTGACCATTAATGTGTATATAACATTGTTATCAGTTATATAAGCATTATACTCTCCACCAAATGTAAACACATATGCTGTAAGCCCCTTTTGTGTGGTGTAATTTTCTACAAAGGCAGAGCCGTCATACTCATCCTCAAGTCCTGTATCTGAGTCTGACCCTGCGTACATTTTTGCTTCATAGCTGATTTCATAAGGTCTGTCTCCCACCGTTTTCCAGATGTGACCCATTTCGTCCTGGGCTAAGTCTGCCTCCATATCATTCACATAATACCATTCTCCCGACACACTGCATATTCTCGTACCATCATCATCAAACTCATTAATTGTCAGATATGGTATCTCTGTCTCTGCCGCCTTATCACTCTTTAAAAGCTTAACCCCGAGCACATCCTCAACCTCTGGAATTGTCTGGTATGACCTGTCCAGCTCCTCTGCGGTCAGACCATTTACAGCAATTCCCTCAATATCCTGTGATATTTCCTTATCTCCCAATGCCAGCGAACCTTTAAACAGGTATTGTGCCGCATAAATAGTACCGCCGCTTGCCAAAACTATGGCACATGCAAATGCCGCTGCTTTTACCCAGTTAATATGCCTATTATATTTTTTCATATGCTTCTCCTTTGCCTCGTCCAAAATCCTCTGGTTCAGAGACAGAGCTGGTTTCACCTCCCCCCTTAATGATTGATATAAAATTTCATCCAGACTGTTTTCAATATTTATCTCATTATTTTTATTGCTCATATCCTCTTGCCTCCAAACCTTTTTTAATCATGTCTCTGGCACGCATCAATCTGCTGGTCACAGTTCCCTTGCTGATTTTTAATTCCTCTGCTATCTGCCCTGTTGTCATTTGCCCATTGTAATACATGAGCACAACTATCCTGTATCTTTCTGGCAGGCCATTCACTACGGATAAAACCAGCTCTGCGGTCTCCTTATCCACATAAGCCTGCAATAAGTCTGTCTTATCCGCAATGGGTTGAACACCAATATGCACCTGGTCTGCCAGTAATGACCTGCGCTTCTTCTTGCGCCATTTGTTTTTCCAGATATTTGCCGCTATGCCCATCAGATAACTTTTTTCCTTTTCCGCTGGTATGGTCACTGACTTTTCCAGTGCTACAAGGAAACTCTCCTGATACAAATCGTCTGCCGCCTCCCTGCTCCCGGTCAGGAAATAACAAAACCTGTATATATCGTCTCCGTATTCTCTTATACATTTTTCTATTTGTTCAAGCTTCATATTCTCCCCCGACTGTGGTAAAAGTTTTCATCGATGAAATCGCTTTCACCTATATAATGTCGTGACTTGTTATTTGATTGCATATTGTATAAAAAATGGAGTGCCCTAAAGCACTCCACTTTATATTTAACAATAAAAACTAATTGAATCTGTTACCTCACCTTCACCTGATTTCTTTTATATTATATCCTGAAAAACAATCAGTGTAAATGTTTACCTCCTCAGTAAAATACCTCACCTTATACATCTGCCCCAAAGACTGGCTATAGCTTACAATACAGCACTCTCCACTTTGCGCCGTAAACTCATAATTCACCACGCCATTTCTGACACTGCCATCATCAGATACAAGGTATGTGATTTTGGAGTCCTTCCACGCCTCGGTATTTCCAAGAAATGCGCTTGCCATTTTATCTGCTGTTTCATACTGGCTCTTATATAGAGCCTCATCTGGCTTTAAGTTATCCTCATAAGGACTTTCAGCAGCTATCTTTGCCACATCTCCTGCCTTAGCACTTTGCAAATCAACAGATACCTCATACTGTTCTCCAGTCTCCTCATCTGTAAAATACAGATAATCTGTTGAAAAAGACTCTTCTCCATCCGTTCCCTGTTGATAATCCACATCTACCTTCATATTGTCTGTGTCAGCACCATACAGCTTCTGCAAGAGGTCTTTTGCGATACTTTTTGCTTCCTCCTCAGCGATTTCGTCCACGCCTGTCATATCATAAGCTGCTTCTGTCTTTTGCCCACTTAGCACATTATCTCTTATATTATAAAAATCTATAAGCTCAAGCATTTCTTCATCCGTAAGCTCCCTTTCAGGCAGATAAAAGGTGCTGGTGTCTGGCTCAAAGCAGATACGTGATGAATCAATCTGGCTTGAGTCCTTTATCTCAAGTATGCTCTCCTCTGGGTATACGCCCTTTGACTCATATTCTTCTGTCAGCTCATCCAGCCTGCTTTTTTCTGCATCTGTAAGAGGTCTGGAATAGGAATCCGCAGAGGCTTGCGACTCATTCACATCACTTATGAACTGTTCTTTTTCTCCATCTGTGACCTGCTCCATTCTCTGATTTGCATAATTAATTGCCGCATGCACTCCGACACCGCTCATTGTTATAATGCATACACAGGCACATGCCACAGCCAGTTTTCCATAAAAATTGATTTTTCTTTGCGGCTGACCTGTTTTGCTTTTCCCCTCTTCTATAGCAAGTAACACTCGATTGTTGTAGGTCCCTGATGTGTTGACACGCTGTCTTGCAGCAAAGGCTCTTATCTCTTCATCCTGTTTCAAATATGATTTACTCATTTACTGTCCTTCCTTTCCTATATTTACTATCCGATAATGCGCAATAATTTTTCTCTGGCTCTTGCAAGTCTTGACTTCACAGTACCCTCTGGAACCCTTAGCATTTTTCCAATCTCCCTTACGCTAAACTGTTCATAATAGTAGAGCACCACCACTTCCCTGAATTCCTCATCCAGCTCCATTACAGTCTCCCACATATCATCATCCTTAAATTCCTCTGCCTGTTCATACTGGATTTCATTTTCCAATAGCACATATTTATTGGACTGCAAAGCAATTTTCTTTGATGAATTTACCAGAATCTGCATAAGCCATGACTTTGCACTCGGTCTTTTCCTGAGCTGATGACATTTCTCAAATGCCAGCACTATTGCCTCACTCACTGCGTCCTGAGCATCCGCATCATTGCGCAGAATTGAAAATGCAAGCCTGTACATGCCATCCTTATTGTCCATTATCAAAGCTGATAATTCTTCCTGAGTTATTCTCTGCATCTATTTTCCCCTATTATTTCTGTAAACATCTTATATCATGATATTATTTCCCCCAAACTTTCCTCACAGCTTTCGATAATCTGCTGGTATACAGTTGTTTTGCAGAATAAAATATGAACTGCTGCGGAGTTCCATTAAAGTCGGAAACGTAAATAAACCCACAAATTTTATAAGCCTATCCCCGATTTGTTCCCGCAGCTAACTTCATATTTTTTCTGCAAAATACACTGTATATCAGGAGATTAGCAAAACCTCTATTAGGGAAGTTTGACCGTATACATATATAAGATAACTTTAACCGACTTTTGGTTCCCATAATTATAGCATTTAAGGATTTTCCATGCTAAAATTAAGTATCATATGTATTTTACGGAGGAATCCCATGAGACTTTTACTGGCAGAAGACGAAGAAGATTTAAGCAAGGCACTGGTCGCAGTGTTAAAGCACAACAACTATTCTGTGGACGCTGTCTACAATGGTCAGGATGCTTTGGACTATCTGGAGACAGAAAACTACGACGGAGCAATCCTTGATATAATGATGCCTAAAATGGACGGGCTTACAGTCCTTAGAAAAATCAGGGAAGAGGGCAATTCTGTCCCTGTTATCCTGCTGACCGCAAAGGCTGAGATAGACGACAGGGTGGCAGGTCTGGATTGTGGAGCTGACGATTACCTGACCAAGCCCTTTTCCATGAAGGAGCTTCTGGCAAGAATCCGTGCCATGACAAGGCGCAAGACAGAGACTACTGATTCTGTGCTCAGCTTTGAGGACATTTCTCTCGACCGCAGCACATATGTATTGTCCTGCGGCAATGAGGAGGTCAGGCTTGCAAGCAAGGAATACCAGATGCTTGAGATGCTCATGTCAAACCCTAAGCAGATAATCTCTGTAGACCAGTTTATGGACAGGATATGGGGCTTTGACAGCGACACCGAGTTAAACGTGGTCTGGGTAAACATCTCATATCTGAGGAAAAAATTATCAAGCCTTAATTCCTGTGTCAGCATTAAGGCTACGAGGGGCTTAGGCTACTCTCTGGAGGGCAAAAAATGATTAAAACACTCAGGAAAAAATTTATAGCCATAGCAATGCTTTCAACTGCACTGGTTTTATTTGTGATAATAGGTGCCATAAATATTGCAAACTATATCAACACCAATGCCAACCTTGACGCAAGGCTTGAGCTTATCGCTTACAACGGCGGAACCTTTCCCGATATGAATGATGATGGAAATGCCCCTGCGGCACCTGATAGTTCAACCGAGGCGCTTTCCGACTCTGCAGCCGACATGTCCCCAGCTTCGGGAGACTCAGCCAGCCCCGATAACTCAACCGCTCCGGATGGTACAACTACCCCCGATGACTCGCTGGCACCACCAGCCCCGGATTCAGGCAGCAGCTTTGATAACCAGTACGGAAAGCACGGCATAGATAAGGAAACTCCTTTTGAGACCAGATATTTTTCTGTGCTCCTATACAAAAACGGCAAAGTATCCACAATAGACACTGGAAGAATCGCCTCTGTGTCAACCTCTAAGGCAAGCGAATATGCCACAAGCCTATACAGCAAGGGCAGGACAAAGGGCTTTATCGACCAGTACAAGTACCTCTCCATCTCCACCACAAACACAAACGGTGACGATATGGTCTTGTACGTCTTTATCAACTGTTCAAAGGAGCTTATGACAATAAAAACCTACGCTATTGCCAGTGTCGGCATAAGCTTAATTGGTCTGCTTGTGGTATTTATCCTAGTCTGCTATTTTTCAAAAATCGTGACCAGACCTATGGCAGAAAGCTACGAAAAGCAGAAACGCTTTATCACAGATGCCAGCCATGAGATTAAGACCCCTCTGACTATCATAGATGCAAATACAGAGGTTCTTGAAATGATGGAGGGTGAAAATGAATGGACTGAGAGTATCAGGAAGCAGATTGCAAGACTTACCTCCCTCACTGAGAAACTGGTTTTTCTGTCGAGAATGGATGAGGACTCTACCAGACTTGAAATGCTTGATTTTAATATATCAGATGCAATCCTTGACACAGCCATGCCTTTTGAAACAGTTGCTGCCTCCAAGGGAAAAAGCCTGGAAATATCTGTCACACCTGATATTTCATACACAGGCAACGAAACCAATATCAGACAAATGGTTTCCTTATTACTGGACAATGCCATAAAGTATTCATCTGAAAATGGAGCTATAAGGCTAGATTTTTCTGTAGCTGCAAATGGAAAAACTAAGATTTTATCTGTCTGGAATACAGTTGATGAAATTGAAACTGGAAAGCTTGATTACTTATTTGAGAGATTTTATAGAATTGATAAGTCCAGAAATTCAAAGACAGGCGGTTTTGGAATAGGTCTCTCCGTTGTACAAGCCATAGTACAGGCTCATAACGGAAAAGTATCGGCAAAAAGTGAAGATGGTAAATCCATCGAATTTACCATCTCCCTCTAATAATATTATTTTGCAAAGCCGCCCTGCTGCCTGCTTATATTTGAGTATATAGCTGAGTCCATCTCAACTGTAGTCTCATTTTCACCAGTCACAAGAGTATAGCTTTCGCCTGCAGTCAGGTCTGCTGTGGATATAATAACCGCATCGTAGGATTTGGCTGCGGTAAAGCTTATAAGCTCGTTTCCATCACTGTCTAAGAGCTTTATCTCATCCCCTGCATTTCCAGTATCTACTGATACTGACATAATACCCTGCTCAGATGAATCGTCAAAGTCCTCAACCATGGCACTGCTTCCCACTGCTACCACAGTTCCACCATTGATATATGCACAAGCTCCATCACCATAGTCAATCGCAGAATTGCCTCCGTCAGATGGTCCATCAATGTATACTTCTCCACCATTGATTGTGAGATTTCCATTTGAATCCACACCGTCTCCTCCTGCCAGGATATAGAGATAGCCGCCGTTTATTTCCATCCAGATATCATCATTTGCAGCAAACATGTCTGTTCCCATGCCGCCAAATCCGCTTGAATCTGCGCCTCCTGCTGCATTGAGTCCATCATCACTTGACACTATGCTTATATTGCCGCCATCTATTGTAATTGTGAGTCCTTCAATACCCTCATAGCTTTCTGTGATATTGATGTCGCCATCGCTGATTACAAGAGCGTCATCCGCATGCATGCCATCATCGCCTGTAGCAATTTCGATATTTCCATCACGCACCTCAAGGGTAGAGTTTGTGTGGAAAGCATCATCTGCGGAGTTGATGTTGTAGGTGCCACCCAAAATCTGGAGGGTTCCGTCTGCCTTGATGCCCTTGGTACTTGCAGTGCTGTCGCTGTCAGAGTCTGTGGTAGTTGTATTGTCTGACGTATCATTTCCATCTGTTGATGTCTTGCCATCTGATTTTTCTCCATTTGGTGGTGTCATATCACCTGGCGCATTGCTTCCATCTGGCGCACCATTTCCGTCTGGCGGTGTCATGCCATCTGGCGCATTGTCTCCATCTGGCGGTGTCATATCACTCGGGGCCTCTCCATCTCCAAAATCTCCATCTGGTTTCTGACCACCCATATTGCCAGGACCTCCCATCATATCATTATCTGTATGGTCTCTACCATTTTCGTAACCGCCACCAGCAGTTATGTCAAAGCTTCCGTCTACTATCTCCACAACATAGGATGCATCTATTCCGTCACCATCACTTGTGATTGTGAAGCTTCCATTTTCAATATATACGAAGCCTTTTTCCTCATCATCTGTGTTTTCGCTGTGTATGCCGTCCTTGCCAGCTGTCAGCTCAAAGCTGCCCCCTGCTATTCTGACACTATCCTTGCCTGACAGAGCATGGCTTCCTGCATCAACTACATAGGTGCCGCTTGTTATTACCAAATCATCCTTTGACACAATTCCATGCCCATTTGCACATGTGACCTCAAGACTTCCTGCTCCATTCAGTGTCAAATCACTCTTTGAGAAAATTGCTGCATCAATGTTATTATCATCTATTGCAACAAATTCACCACTTGTGCATACTGCGTTTTCTGAGCCTTCTGCTGTTGTTATAAATACCTTATCAGCATCTCTCACATATATTGCTGCCGATGTCTCACAGCTGATATCTGCATTGTCAAGCACAAGCTGTACCTTGGCATCCTCTGCCTCCACTATTACCTGACCATTTGTGAGACTGCCTGACAAAATATAGGTTCCTTCCTCTGTGATTGTAATTGTGTCTCCATCTATTACCACACTGTCTGAGTCTGCTGTGCTTGCACCATCGCTCAGATTAATGGCTATAGCAGTTTCCTCATCATAGCCAATCTCCTTATCACGATTGGTAAACATGTCAGATGAATCAAGTATTCCATCTATGTCCGACTCAGCCTGTGTCTCTGTGGCAGCATCCGCTGTCTCTGTAGAAGCATCAGCTGTACTTCCACAGCCCACAGCCGTAACTGTCATAGATGCGGTGAGCACAAATGCTCCAAGCATGGCTCTGATTTTCTTATTTCTACAACTCATTAACATTCATCTCCTGACGTGCAATACTTATTTCAAGGTTTCCATTTCTACATCTAAGCTCATCCAAAAATGCTTTTTCATCACTGCTGTCCTTTAAGTTAAGGTGATATGTAAGCCTGTATAAGCTTCCCATGTTTGATGTCTTAACTGATACGATTTCGCATTTGTCTGTGTATTTTTCAAATACATCATCAAAAGCACTGCCATAGTTTAAGTCCTCTGGTATTGTAATCTTAAGTGTCTTGTCCTTTGTCTCCTTCTGGTGGGTTCCCACTCCCAGAATGTTAAGCACAAGCATAACTATTCCCATTATGAGAGAAAATAATACAGCATATCCTAGATAGCCCATTCCTGCTATAAGTCCTGCTGCCATTGCAAGGAAAATTGTTCCTATTTCCTTTGCTGTACCAGGTACCGAACGGAACCTAACCAGAGAAAATGCACCTGCTACGGCAACTCCTGCGCCTACATTGCCATTTACCATCATAATCACTATGCAGACAACTGCCGGAAGCATGGCAAGCGTTACAACAAAGCTTGCTGTATACTTGCTTCTAAAGGTATACACCCATGCCAGTCCTCCTCCTATAACAAGGGAAACTGCTATACATAATACAAACTGTGGTACCGATATAACCGATGTTGTTGTGTCAAATAATCCTGTAAAAATACTACTAAGCATAATTTATTAATCCTCCATTTGCTTTCTCTGTTTTTTCTATATATCCTCTTGCGCCGCTCTCGTTTTTGGCAACCCCCAGCAAATTATCTGTGCTGTTGTATAAGGTTCTGTAGGCTGTGCCATATTTGGAAAATGATGTCTTGTAGATGCCATTATCCCTTAAGAATCTGACCATCCACATAGGAATCGCTCCTGCGGTTTTAACCTCCATCAGCACCTGATTGTCTTTTAATATTGGATTGCCATATATGCCCTCACACAGTGACAAGTCATAGTTGCGCCATAGGATATTCTGGTCAAATGTGACTCTGAACTCATGGTCATCCTTTGCGTAATAGGCTTCTCTCTCATATGACAGGAGCATTGCCGGAGCGATTCCCTTATACATATCCATACAGTAATCGATTTCTCTTGTAATCTGTGTATCCATTACCTGTCTGTGGTTTAACAGATAATCACATGCCTCAGCCTCTGTCATCGCAACTCTTCTCTTGTATACAACAGAATCATATTTCTTTTTCAATTCAACAAACACTGTTGTATCCTTATCTGCCACCCCATAACTTCTGAGCCTTATCTTTTCCTTGTACACAGGATGATCCATCGACCTGCGAATCAGCAGGTACTGGGGTGTATCAAAATATAAACTGCATATTGTACTCTTGCCGTGTTCATCAGCTATCATATAATTTTTCATTTCATTTTTAAGCAAGGACAGCTGATTTGTATCTAGCATATACTTAATCTCATATCGTTTAAAAATAGTCTGGTTTGCCATGCCCTACCTCCTTTACAAGTAGAAGTCTAGCAAGTCAACCTAAAATTTACTTTAAATTTACATAAAAGGGCAAAAAAATAGAGAAAGCCTTATTTTTGCTTTCTCTATCCTGTCATTATTACTTATTTTTGCGGCTTTCCTTAAGCAGATTGATAAAATCCTCCTCACCAATCGGCTTTGAAAAGTAAAATCCCTGCACATAATCGATGCCCAGTCTCTTCATCTCATGGTACTGGTCATGCTGCTCGATACCCTCTGAGACAATCTCCAAATCCATGCCCTGAATCATCTGCATTGCAGCATCCATGACGTATTTTGCCTTGTCGTCCTCGAAATAGGCATTGGTCATTGTGCTGTCAAATTTGACCACATCCACAGGCATCTCTACTATATAATTGAGGTTTGACTGTCCTGTGCCAAAGTCGTCAAGAGCAAATCTCACGCCCTTTTCCCTAAGCTTTCTCATATTCTCAAGCAGGATATTTTTACGCTTTATAGATGCGGACTCTGTAATCTCAAGGACAATACGCTTTGGGTCTACCTTGTATTTTTCCATTATTCTGATAAAGTCATCTGCAAGCTTTTCATATCCGCACTGGACAATTGACAGATTTACCTCTATGTACTCAATGCCATATTGCAATGGATTCTCATCCACTATAAACTTGCACACTGACTCAAACACACGCTCACCCAGCTTGATTATGAGCCCACGCTTTTCTGCAACCTCTATAAACTTGCCCGGCGGTATCAGCTCACCCTCTTCATCCCGAATTCTGACCAGAGCCTCTGCTGTGGAAAAGCCATTGCCCTTTACAGAATATATAGGCTGATAAAAGACCTCAACCCTGTCCTCTCTTAAGGCCTCAACAATCTCATTTTCCATATCACGCTCTTCATAGATTCTGGCAATCAGTTCGTTGTCTATGATGACACCAGAGTCTGTTCCAAGGCTTGACCTGTTCTGTCTCACATACTGGAATAGTGGCAGAATATCCTCTGCCCTCTCAATCTGTGCTGTTGTCTCTATGAGCGCCCAGTCAATAGTAAACATCCTAAACTCAATGTCTCCCCATGGCCGCTCAAACCTGTCCTCTATCCTGGCAATGGCTGCCTTGGCATCCTCCTTGTGCTCAAATACCAGTATAAACTCTGTCGCAGAGCTTCTGAACACAATGGAATTAGGAGTCTCATACATGAAGTTCACAATTTCCATCATGAGGGCTTTCTCGATATCATAGGACATGCTTCCGTTACGGTTATTGTCATATCTGACGCACAAAACCGACACGTCCTCACCCATGCCCTGAAGCTGTCTCATGTATGAAAACAGACCATTTAAGTTAAACAAGCCTGTATCCTTGTCCAGATTCGTATCGGGATTCTCCATTGATATAAAAATAATCAGCATACCAACCACGCTTGCAAAGCTCACAAGCAGAAGCTGATTATTAAAAAACTGAATAGTCGCTGCAATCATCCAGAGCAGCCACCAGATTGTCACACCACGTTTCCTGCGTGGATTAATCTCTGACCTGTATTTTCCAACCAGACATATTATCACAACAAGCACGCCTGCTGCCAGGAGATATGTAGCTATAACACTAGGACCATAAGTATACATCCTGTGGTTGTCATTGTATATATGGATTGGCAGGCAGAATATAATGACTGTGCATATGGCAGCCGCCACAACAGACCCAATCATCCAGCGTTTCTCCATTGACTTGCTCTTGTACACATCCACACAGACATACATCATGGCACCCAGAGCTTCCATGACTATGCTCCACAGGTATGCCTTGCATATCACATCTACCAGAATCGTTGGCAGTGTATCTGCATATGTTATTCCAATCAGGGATACTATATCCAGTATTAACGATATCCCTACTATATTCCATGTGAATCTATACAGAAGGCTTGTGTTTAATTTAAGTCTTCTCTTTCCCTGATAAAAGAACAGCAATACAATCATTATCACTATTCCACAGCACTGTGCAACTATATTCAAAGCATGCCTCCTTATCCAAGTATTCTGGCAACTGTAGTTCTGGCTTCCTCAGACAGACAGCCT
>CAVKUD010000009.1:0-30686 GCA_963659315.1 Senegalimassilia sp.
CTTCATCAAAGACCGACTTCTTAATCATAAGACATGCCGCAGTGACAGCTGAGCACTCTCTCACCACATGGGTCTTGTCCCAGTGGCTCTTATCAGACCTTGGCAGGTCAGTAAGCATATTAGAGCCAATACCTCTTGCATGGCCGCCTACTCCCACCACAATTCCTGCATGCTGGATAGTGTCATCAGGATAATAAAGCTTTGCGCCCACTATGCCCACGTCTTTACGCTGGCATATGCCAAGCAGTCTTTCAATCCAGTCATTGGTAATTATCTCAATATCATTATTTAAAAGAATCAGATATTCTCCTTTTGCAAAGGATGCCCCATAGTTGTTAATAGCCGAATAATTAAAGCCTGGCTTGTCCGGTTTCCATGTGACAATATCTATTTTAACTGCATCCTCCGACTGGGTCTGGGTTTCAACTGATTTATCGCTGCTTACCCTTCCTGTTTCTTTGTAATAATCATAAATTTCTTCTGTCAGGCTGTTATTTTCAACTATTATGATTTCATAGTTATTATACGTTGATTTTTTTATAGAAGCTATACATTTTTTTAAGGCTTCTGTCTCATCCTTATTTGGAATGATTATGCTTACAAGCGGTCTGTCACCTTGTAAAAGCTCATCTGTGCCAGCCTCCTTATCACAGGCTCTATCCTCCTGGTCATTATGAGCCTTGCTGTGGCACAGGACTTTAGCTACATGGGCTATTCTGCCAGCTTTTTGAACTGCAAGCCCCACATCCCCTGCGCATTCTGTGTACAGTGCCTTTTCCATCAGGGTTATCTTGCCAAAGTAGTTTACAGTCTTAAAAAAGTCATAATCAAAATCAGTTTTAAAGACAGGACTTGTCTGTCCATGCTCATCCGTGATGTCCTCGTCAGAGTAGACTATATCTACATTGCCAGTCTCTCTGTAGCCTGTCTTATTGGCTGTCCAGTGGACTCCTGACTGTATGCTTGCCACACCCTTTAAGCCCTTTACTCTCCCGTCTGCACATATCACAGCCTGCATCAGCTCAAAAAGGGCATTTGGCTCCAACTCATCCTCTGGCTCCAAAACAGTGACATAGTCACCATGTAAGCTGTCAAAAGCAGCCCTGTCATTCAATGCAAAAGTGCATAGCTCATAATTTTTATAGGTCTGTCTCTCAAGGCTCTTAAGCAAATTCTCACAAGCCTGTGGTTCTTCACTATCAGCTGATACCACAATGCTCACAAGAGGTGCCTGCCCTGCATTTAACCACTTTTTGTACTGGTCGCTCTGCTTTGAAAGCTCCTCCGCTGCTGCAACATGGTGCTGCAGCCAGTCTGAGTATAAGATTGTATCTGGTTCCCGCTTTTCGCTGAGACGGATTTTAAATTCTTTCCAGCCGTAGTGCTTTAAGTAGCGGATGCCTTTTTTTATATTATAAAGTGTTATCTCCATATCTGTCTCAATCTCAATAATTAATAATGCACCTTGTAAATATATGCATTCATCTCTCCATAGACTTCCTCAAGCTCAACTCTGTCTGACTCAAGCTCCTCTGTACTGAACAGATACTCTATACCCAAGTCCTCCAGCTGGTCGTAATTGAGTTTCAGATGTATCCAGTCAGTCTGCATAAGCGATATTGACGAATCCCCGTCAAGAGTCTCTATAGTCAGATGTGCATATCTGTTGTATATCTCTGCCATGGTCTCATTCGGGTCAAAGTAATGCCACAAATCCATATTTGGAACATAATTTGTGGAATTAATCGCCTTTGCCCCAAGTGCAACCAGATAGTCACCTAAAATATTGCTGTTTACACCAATCCATTTTGCATCAGGGTCTTCCTCCACAATCTTTTGGATTTCAGCAGCAACAGGCTTTGTGGTAATAGCATCAAGTCCCACCTGAACAGGATTAAAGGACATGCCTGTAACAAATACCACAACCGACAGTCCAGCCATTGCCGCATTTCTCATCACAGGCTTAACCCTAGCCAGAAGAAGAGTTCCCACAATCATTGCAAATACAGCAAGGGCTATAGTGTATACAATCGTTGCCTTAACATCCATTCCCTGGGCATAATATACTGAAACCGCTACAGAGGCAATGGTAATCGGTGCTGCCACATACCACTTCATCTGCTTTAAGTCTTCATACTCAGAAAGTGCAACAACCAGCATAAGTACATTTGCATATCCCACTATATCAACTGTTCTTCCCGAAGTGGAATTGGTCATAAGTGTAAGCTCTACCAGCTTATGAGGCAGCTCAAATGTACAATAAAGGGTCAAAAATACTGTAGGCACTGTAAGACACCACATCAGAAGGCTCTTTCCCTTTTTCTTAACCATCACATAGAAAAACAGTATCATCGGTATCGGGAAGAGGGTGAAAAAGCACGCCATCTCACTGGCATTTGTGTAAGTCAAAAATGGTGACAGTGTAGATGAAAGATAGCCAAACAGCTTGTCTAATTTGAATCCGCCATAATCAACTCTTCCTGCTGGATAAACAGTGTTTGAAATCTCTGTTATATAATCCAGATCATTATATATAAAGGCTGCCACTACGCTGACCATAAATATTACACATATAATTGCAAGCGCCCAATCCTTAAACTTATACTTTTTCCAGTGCTCCTTCTGTGAGAAGAACATCCAGATAAGAATACCCAGGTAGACATATCCTGCTGGCACCTGCCATGCCGGGTACAGATTTACTACAAATTCTGCCGCAAACAGGGCTGTTCCTATTCCAAGCAGGGCTCTCTTCCACAGCTTCTCCTGGGAGAGAAAATAGTAAAACATCACAAGGGCTGCCTGTCCTGCAAATATCCATGTGACGATTGACCACTCCATGTTAAACATTGAAAACCAGATAAGGCAGGCTCCAAATAAGCCGACCATCTTGTTTTTCTTTGCAAGTATATAGCAGAATTCATATGAAAACATGAATCCAAATATTATATGGAAGCACCACACATATGAGAGACCATACTCAGAGCCAAAGAGATAATAGCCCCAGTCAGAAGGCTTTGCCAGAGCCGAATAGCTTAAGTAAAGACCAGAGGCTGACATATTAGTGTGGGTGGTTCCCATTACTATATCATTGTATAAGCCGTAATTAGTGTACTCTGCCGACATGATTCTCGGAACAGAGACAAGCCATTCATCACTTCTGATATATCTTGACTGTCCAAAGAGCGGCTGCACAAATTCTGAGCCAAAGCCCTGCTGGATGTATAAGTCATACTGTGCCAGTGATGAACCATTGAACTTATTCAATACGCAGAATACAAAAATCATAAAGGCTATAAGCCAGCGGTATTTGTATATCTGCCTGTACATGCTCTTTATATTCAAAAATACATGGAGCATAAAGAATACATATAAAATAAGTAAAAGTATCAGACGTTTTGCAAATACATGGTACTGCATACCGCCATAAAAATGCTCTACCATGGAAAAGCACAGGTCTGCACTGATGTACTCATCATTATATTTAAGAGTTCCGTCCTTGTAGTCATCCTCTCCTGTTGCCCAGATTGTGACACCACAGGTCTTCATCACATGCTTGCCTGTGATTGTCATGATATATTCTTTTTCTCCGTCAACCTTTACAAGGTCATCCCCCACGAAATACACATAGGTATTATCCTTCATGGACTCCATGCGCCTTGTGGCATCCACAACCACTTCCCCTGTATCAGCGTCTGTGACTGTGACCTCTATGTCACCTACCTGAATGAGCTTTCCATAGGTACCCATCAGAAGTGCCACACCGTAAAAATCCTCATCTGTAGTGAAGGTCTGCTCTATGACTCTTCCATTCCAGATATTGCCAATACTTCCCTCATTGTTCTCAACCTTTGCCTGTGTTATTCCTATGTCTCCATATGAAGCAAAATATTCATGTACCCCCAGCATAGCAAATACGATGGTGAGCAGCAAAGCTAATATAAGCTTTTTAACCTGTAACTTTCCCATTAATTATCTCCCTTATGTGTTTTCTAAAGCATACGGCACATATTACCGCCGCAACAATCATATAAATTATAAATGCCACTATATCTGACACCCTGAACAGGGCATAGAATAAAACCAGGCATATTGTAATGCAGATATATCTGTTAAGACAGGTCTTAATATCTATCTCAAGTCTTTTTATAAACACAAAATCTGTGACTATATACCATATGATAAATGCCAGAAGGCTTGCATATGCTATATAATTGCAGTCCTTAAAAATCAGATAGGCTAAAAGGTCAAGACCGAAAGCCAGTACTATGGAAAACAAATTGTTCTTAGTATACTCCTTTGTCATCTTTAAGACCTTGAAGTAATTGCCACACACAAGCATGATGAGCGTCCTGAAAATCACCGTTCCAAAAAGGATAGATGCAATGTAAAGACTAGGCTCATACTTATCCAGCCAGTGAACCACAATAAACTTTGCAACATAAAAGGCAAGCATTGCCATAAGTGAGACAAAGGTCAGCACATCACTCATCAGTGTATAATATGTGGCATACTTCTCATCATCCACCCTGACCAGATATGGATATATGAGGTTTGACACGGTACTGATTAATGTATACATGACAGATATTATGGAAACCGCAAATGAATACATGGCAAAGTCAGTAAGTGTAAAGAGATTCTGCACAAATATACTGTCAATGCCCAGTATTATGATTGCCACAAACTCACTGAGCATGAAAAAGAAGCCGCCCTTTATAAGGCTTCCCACACTTCTGTCAGGAGCTGTAGTCTCCCTTGAAATAGCAAATATATTGACAAACTGCTTATTCTGCACCATCACTACAATCATGCAGATAAGGTTTATAAGTGTAACCGCCACGAGGAGCACAAGGTAGTCATAGAGGCTGAAAATAATGACCACAGCCACCATTATGCACTGTAAGACATTCTGCATATATGTCACTGCACTATCAATTACAAACCGCTTTGTAAACTGGTTAATTGATGAATAGAACCATTTAATATTCATAAGTGGAATATTTATGATTGTAAACGCATATGCGATTCCGATATTCCTGTCCTCTGGAAATCTGAGGAAAAGTATTGCCAGCAAAAGCGCCGCCATGCCAATCTGCAATATAAACATTGCCCTGCTGTATTTTCTGAAATCATTAACTGGCAGCTCATCCACATCCAGATGTCCGTATTTGAGATAAATACCATTTACCAGACCCAGATGGAAAAATCCTGCATACGCTATATACAATTGATATATATGATAATATGCATAGTCATCCACCGAAAGATATTTGGGAATAACAAATCCCATAAACAAGGAAACCAGTAGCGTAAGCAGATTGCTGCTGATAACCATAAATGCGTTTTTTTTCATTTTTACTTACCTCTCTATTAGGCGCACTAAGGCCTTTTATCACATAGATAATTAGAATTATATCACAAAACTGTTTGACCAACAATTCATTAGGAGCTAAAATAATCTTATGAATTTATTAAATTTGATAAAACAATACGGAATAAAGGATTTAGCTTACAGATATTTCGAGTCAAAGGACACAGCAGCCCGCTCGCAGAAATATCTTGAAAATATAACTTCCTTTCTTCCAGATGAGGCAGAGCTTTCTGCCCAGCGCAGTACACATTTTGACTATGAGCCGCTATTCAGCATTGTGGTTCCAGCCTATGAGACAAAGGAGGTCTTCTTAAAAGAGCTGGTAGATTCGGTGCTGGGACAAAGCTATGGCAGGCTTGAGCTGATAATAGCAGACGGAAGCAAAAGCGATATTGTGTGCAAGTATTTACAAAACTACAATGACGACAGAATCGTATATATAAAGCTTAAGGAAAACACTGGCATATCAGGCAATACCAACGAGGGCTTCTCCCATGTAAGGGGAGACTATGTGGCTCTTTTAGACCATGATGACGTACTGACAGCCAATGCCCTCTACGAGATGGTTTCGCTTTTAAATGAAGTATCTCCAAGACCTGACATGGTATACTCAGACGAGGACAAGCTAAACCAGGCAACAGGTCAGTACACAGATCCTTCATTTAAGCCAGACTACAATGAGTATTTTCTCAGACATGTTAATTATATCTGCCATTTCCTGATTTATTCAAAGGAGCTGTTAGATAAGGTTGGCGGTCTTGATGCAGCCTATGACGGGGCGCAGGACCATGAGTTTATATTAAGATGTGCCGCAAACGGGGCAAAAATCGCCCATGTACCAAAGATTTTATATCATTGGAGAATCCATCCCGAGTCAACTGCTGCTGACCCAAACAGCAAGCTCTATGCCTTTAACAACGGCATGAAGGCTATTGAAAAATATCTGGATTCCGTAGGAGATTCTGGAAAAGTGACTCTCACAAAGGATTTGGGCATATACAATATAAGCTATGATATGCCAGATAAGAAGCTTACTGTCCTTGTGCTCGCTGCCAATGATACCCAGCTTAAAAAGCTGCGTCAGCAGACATCTGACAGTTCAGACCACTACAGCATAAAATGGCAGTCTACCGCTGATTCAGACATGGCTGACAAGGAGCTTTCTGCCTGTGACTATGTGGTATCTGTAAGCCCACAGCTTACCGCAGTAAGTAAAAACTGGCTTGATAAAATGCTAAGGACAGTGACAAACAAAGACGTGGGACTTGTCGCTGCAAAATGCCTTGGTTCAGATAATACGGTATTAAGCTGTGGTGCCGCCTACAGCATAGATGAACAGGGTTCACATGTCGTCTCCATGTATCAGGGCATAAACCGATATTTCCATGGCTACAGCCACAGAGCTATTGATGTGACAACAAATGTCAGCCTTGACCCACTCTATCTCGCAATTATGCCAAAGGATGTATACTGCGAATATGCAAGAGACAAGGACGCATATGCACTGTGCCTTAAGCTCAACAAAGATGCAAGGCATGTGCTGGTAGATACAGAAATTGTTGCTAAGATATCCGGCATAGACCAGATTCCAGACAGGCTGTCTGACAAGGCTTTAGGGCTTGCCCCAGAACGTGACCCATATTACACACCAAATACAAGCATTAAAAAAGGTCAGTTCCTCTTATAGGAGCTGACCTTTTCTTATACTTACTACTTATTATAAAAGCAAAAATGTACCAAAATTTCTCACAAAACCAGTCTTTTTAAATCCATAATGGAATACCTGGTAGTGTCTCTTAAACCAGTTTTGTTCAGGAGCATTGCCAAACATATCAAGAAGCCTTACCTGTTCACTGGTCAGGCGGTCTCTGTAGTTGTCCACAAAAGCCTTAGCCTGTCTGCAATTGTCATACAGCGCCTGTCTCTGCTCGCCCAGCTTTGTGATATTTCTTCTGATGTACTCCATCTCACTCACACCGCCGACCTGGTTTCCACCATGCTGTCTGTAGAGGAGAAGCGGTTCGTCAAGAAAAGCGACCTTGCCAAAGCTTGCGCCCACAAGGGCTATCCACCAGTCATGCATCTTGATATTTTCAGGGAAGTTGTCAAGCAACTCCCAGAGTGCCCTGTTAAACATGACAGTACAGCCTATCAGCTTATTTTCCATGGCAAGATGACATAAGTCAAGCTTTGTAGTATCAAGATTGTTGAGCTTCTGGAAGGATGGATGATATTCCTTTAGGTTTACGTCCACCATTTTGGCATCACCAAAGACTACTGTAGGGATATTGTGTTCTCCACTTTCTGTCTGCTTCATAAATTGAAGTGTGTGCTCGATTTTCTCAGGCAGCCAGAAATCATCCTGGTCACAGAGCATGTAGTATGGGGCATCAAATTTTTTAATATTCACAAGGAAGTTTTTTATTACCCTTAAATTCTTCTCATTCTTGTGAAAGAATACCCTGTCCTGGTACTTTTGAACATATTCTGTGGCAATAGCCTCTGTACCATCTGTGGAACCATCATCACATATATGAAGCTCTATGTCCTTAAAGCTGTTATCCAGTATAGAATCTATCTGCTCACGAAGAAATCTCTCTCCGTTGTAGGTTGCCATTATAATTGCAATTTCTGCCATAGTTTACTCCATCTTTCCCTTATATTCCTGGTCTATCTGCTGAAGTCTCATCTCAAAATCCTGCTTGTTCTTCTGGCAGATTGTCTGCAATACAATTCCCGCAAAGAGGGACAGCAAGGCTGCAATAACCACAAAGCCACACACAATAAGGGTTGGGAAGTTAGGCACCAGTCCAGTCTTATAATATACCTTGAGCACTGGAATAAAGAATGCCACAGCAATCACTGCAAGGATAGCTGAGATTATTCCAAAGAAAGACATAGGTCTGTAGGTTCTGAAAAGCCTTACTATAGTTCTGATTACCTTAAATCCGTCAGAATATGTGTTAAGCTTTGACTCACTGCCCTCTGGACGGTCTCTGTAGGTGATTACAGAATTCTCAACAAACATATTCTTGTCAGCAGCGTGAATACTCATCTCTGTCTCAATCTCAAAGCCCTTTGAGAGAACAGGGAAGGACTTGACAAACTGATAACTGAAAGCCCTGTAGCCTGTCATCATATCCTTGATGTCTGTATCAAAGAGTGTATTGATACTCTTTCTCACAAGAGAGTTTCCAAAGTTGTGGAATGGACGCTTGTTCTCAGTGAAATATGTTGATGATAAACGGTCTCCAACCACCATATCTGTCTTTCTGTTAAGCACCATATCGACCATTTCAGGCGCACACTCTGCTGGGTATGTGTCATCACCATCTGTCATGATATAACACTCAGCATCAATCTCTCTGAACATTCTTCTGATAACATTTCCTTTTCCCTGACGGAATTCATAGCGCACAACTGCTCCTGCATTTCTGGCTATCTCATCTGTTCCATCAGATGAATTATTGTCGTATACATAGATGACAGCTTCTGGAAGTGTGGCTTTGAAATCCTTCACAACCTTTTCAATGGTCTTGCTCTCATTGTAGCAAGGAATTAACACTGCAATTTTATCCATTTTGTTTTCCTCATTTCCCGCCATACGGCATATATTTACTATCTAACGAATATCTTCAGATATACAGAACCTGCAAAGCAGCGGAATCTTCTGATAAGCACACACAGCTTTACTTCAAAATCTGACAATCCGAGAATCTCCTTGTTCTTTTCAAATACATACTTGTGCTCATTCACATACTGGGCAGTCTTCTCCTTATCTCCGCCCATTACCTGACCTGTGTTTGAATCATTTCTCACTCTGAACAGGTTTAATGGCTCAAGTATAGAATATACCTTACCTGTATTTGCAATCCTTACCCAGAAATCATAGTCCACTATATAGGTAATCTTTGGGTCTATACCGCCTATCTCATCTAAAATGCTTCTCCTGAAAAGATTAGCCTGGGGAGCCCCATAATAGTTTTTGTTAAAAAATCCTCTTTTATTTACAATCTTGCCATCAATTGGCTCTTTCATCGGATATCTCTTGTAAAAGCCCTTGTTCTTACCCTCTAAATCCACAAGCTTTGTGTTGCTTGAGACCAATACAACCTCCGAGTACTTTTCAAAAACGGCTACTTCCTTTGCGATTGCCTCTGGGACAATCAAATCATCTGCGCACATCAGCTTGATGAACTCGCCTGTACACAGCTCAAGGCAATGGTTCCAGTTGCCTGCCATGCCAAGGTTTTTCTCATTGTGATACACCTTCACACGCTTGTCCCTTGCCTCATAGTCCCTTAATATCTCAAGCGTATTGTCCTTTGAGTTGTCATCTACTATAACAAGCTCTATATTCTTATATGTCTGACTTAAAATTGAATCGATTGTCTCGCTAATGTAATCTGCATTATTGTAAGCAGGAATACATACGCTAACCAGCTTATCGTCCATATCAAAACCTCATCTCTGTCCATTTTGCCATAATCTGTCAAGCAAACCAGACATTTTATTATATTAAATATTCGACCATTTATCAAGCATATACTGCTTTTGCTGCAGTCTGCTACTCACGGATGGAAAAATCAGCCTTATCCAGAGTCAGGTTCACATTGTAGTAAGGATCCCCTGTCATAAGCTCTTTATTCCACTTATCTATAAAGCGTGCCACCTCTGAGTTAAATCTCTCGATTTTCTCAGGTGTGTCCTCCAGACCTCTTGACTTTGACTCATAGTGGTACAGCTCCACCTGTGGGTTATACACGACTAACTTTCCAAGGCTTCTGACCTTCATGCAAAAATCAATATCGTTAAAGGCAACCACCAGCTCTTCTGTCAGTCCGCCAACCTGCTCAAATAATGATTTTTTGACCATGAGACAGGCTGCTGTCACAGCTGACAAATCCTGGGCGCAGATAAGCCTGTTAAAGTATCCGTTGTCATATCTGCTCATGCCTATAAAGGCATGTCCAGCCATGCCACCAAAGCCAAGTATTACTCCTCCGTGCTGGATGGTGTCATCATCATAGTAGAGCTTTGCTCCCACAATGCCTACATCCTCTCTCATACAAGGTGCCAGAAGCTCCCAGAGTCCGTCTGGACTTATAAGCTCTGTGTCATTATTTAGGAGCAGGAGGTAGTCTCCCTTTGCAGCCTTTGCTCCAAAATTATTGATTCTTGAGAAGTTAAATGCCTCCTTATAGTAGAGCACAGTGACATTGTCCCTCTTCTCAAGCTCCTTGTAATAGGCAAAGGTCCCATCCTCTGTACTGTTATTTTCCACTATGACAAACTCATAATTTCTGTAGCTTGACCGCTCATCTATGCTTGTTATGCACTTCTTCAAATCGTCTATATGATCCTTATTAGGTATGATAATCGATATAAGCGGCTTTTCATTCCAATGGTACTTTGTCTTAAAAATACCATAGAACTGACCATGCTCCACTGTGGCAGGAATTCCCACTCTCTTATAATGCTCCTCCACAGCTCTTCTGCCAGCCTCAAAAGCATACATCTTGCTCTCAGGATTTGATGCTGTGGAATTAATATGGCACCTCCAGTGGTACAGGAGCTTGGGTATATGATATATATTTTCTGCCAGCTCACAGCACCGGAATATGAAGTCATGATCCTGGGCACCGTCAAACTCTCTTCTGATAGCAGCTCCGTCACGGTCTCTAAGCCTGTCTACTATGGATTTTTTCACTACAAACAGATGGCAGATATAGTTCATGCTGCAAAGCAAGTCCACATTGTAGTCGGACTTAAAGTGTGGCTCAAAATACTTTTTGCCAGACATATCCACCTTGTCCTCATCACTGTAGATTACGTCCCTGCTTCTGTCATGGTTTAAGGCATCGGCACACTCATAGAGGGCATCAGCTGCCATTAGGTCATCATGGTCTGCAAGCACTATAAAATCACCTGATGCCAGGGCAATCGCAGCATTGGTGTTGTCTGAGATGCCCAGGTTGTCCGTCAGGTGTCTGTATACAATCTGCTTCTTGCTGTAGGATGGAATTCCTGCAGCCTCATTCGCATTTATGGCAGATAATCCACTGTGGTCTGCCACTTCCTTTACAGTTTTCCACAAATGGCTGTCTGCACTTCCATCTGCAAGGCACAACTGCCAGTTGTCATAGGTCTGATTTATGACAGACTCTATCATCTCCTTTAAGAACTGCTCCTTTGTCTCATAAAGCGGAATGACTATACTAAACTCAGGCTTATAGTCAAAATCCACCCTGCGCTGGGCTTCCAGTTCTTCCTTTGTAGGGAGATACTTTTTCCTGTAGGCAGTAAACTCATCCTGACTCACTTCACCAAGGGCAAGCCGTCCGCCTGTAGCCTTAATCATAACCTTATTGACAGTGGCTCCAAAGCCGTAGGTCTTAAGCCAGTATACAAGCTTTTCAGCAGAGCCTGGCTCACCATTATTTTTTGAATATCTCACAGGAAGGCTTGTGGACTTATCTGCTGTCACAAAGCTGATTTCAAGCCCTTTCCTGCCCTTTATATCTGCTTCAAGCTTAAAGCCCGCCTTTGTATGCTTTTCTGCCTCTGGAAATACCGCTGATACATCCCTGCGGTAATTTCTGGTGATTTCAGCCTCAACAGGGCTTCCATTCTGGAGCAGCTTTATCTGCACCTCATCTGTATCTATTGCCCATCCAATGACTGTCAGCCTGTTTTCATCAAAGGTCTTTGACTCGATATAGCATGGTACCTGGGACAGGCTTTTTATAAGTCTTTTGCCTGTGGTCTTTTCCACCAGCTTTTTCTCTGGACTCATTCCATCCTTTTCCAGAAGGCTGTAGACCTTAAGTGTCTTTATATCTGACAGCTTGCAGTTCAAAGCCAGCTTGCAGGTTATCTCTTCAGACACATTTGCCTTGTTGAAGAGATACCTCTGGCGCACCTCAATGCCCTTCTGGCTTAAAAGCTCATATTCCACTGGAGAATCATTTATCTCTATGACAATTTTTCTCTTGTCTGGATTATCATCCCTGAACCAGCCCCTTATCAGAAGAGCCCTGCTGTCAGATTTTCCATCTCCAAGAGCGAATCGTATTTTTTCCACAAAAAAATCGTAACTATCCATAGTCATAATCCTTAAATTGAAATTCTCGCCTCGTACTGTCCATAATTTATGAAATGCAGATAATAGCTTTCCAAATCATCTCCAAAGGCTGCATTTACATCTCCGTTATTGTTCCTGTATACAGAGACATTAAAATTAGCATTTCCCTGACGGCCTTCCTTCATTCCGTATGTCACAAAATGCCAGAGTGCCTTATCACAGTCATAGCCAAAGCTTGCTGTCAGGTCAGGGTTGTTCTGTAAATAATAATTGACATCAAACACTGCTGAGTAATCTACTCCATCATAGACAGGGCTGAAGCCGACCACATTGGTCTCATAGCCTGTGCCATCTCTGCCCTCTTCCCTGCCGTACTTCATATAATGTCTGTAGTAGGCGGACAGGTCATCTCCAAAGGCTGCTCTCAAATCTGCATATTCATTCTTATATGAAAATACATTAAAGTCTGCTGTCGCCTGACGGCCTTCCTTCATGCCAAATGTCAGGAAGTGCTCAAAGGATGCCATCCTGTTGCTTCCATAATATGCCTTTAAATCTGGATTGTTTTCCACATAATATACAGGGTCAAATACTGCTGAGTAGTCCACACCATCGTATATGTACTTATAATTCTCACAGCCTTTTCGTCCCTCGGAACATCCGCAGTTTATAAAGTGCATATAATAGCTGTAAAGATTGTCCCCGAATGCCGCCTGTAAATCAGGATTGTTGTCCCTGTAATAATTTACATCAAAATTCTCGCTGGCAACTCTGCCCTCGTTGATTCCATAATTTACAAAATGTGCCAGTGCTGCATCTGTGTCTGCTCCAAAGGCAGCTGCTACATCTGGATTTGCAGTCAGATAGTAATATGGGTCATATACCCTGCTGTAGTCCACTCCATTGTATACAGTCTTGCCCAGTCCATAGTATTTGGCAATTCCTATAGCATCTGCCACACCAAGTGCCTTAAGCTCTGCCTCTGTCTGGAAAAAGTGCGAGGCATCAAAAGAGCTGCTCAGATAGCCATGCTCTACGATAATTCCTACAAAGCCGCTCTTTTTGGCTCCTCTTATAACAGAATAGTAGTCACTAATCTGACCATTTCTGTAAGTCTCTCCATTTTCAGAATTTCTTATATGTATTCCACCATTTGATATACCAAGGCTTGTAAGCTGGCCAAGTATGGAAGAGGAAAGTCCCTGTCCCACAGTTCCTATTGAGGAATAAAGGCTCTGGTTTGGATAATACACCTCTGCCCCATGGACTGATGAAGAGTCACTGGAATTACAGTGGATGCTTACAAAGACATTTGCGCCCCTGTCTGCGGCATACTTTATTCTGTCCTCAAGCCCTGCGTAGTAGTCACCGCCTCTTGTTATATATACTTCCACATTTGAATATTTCTGAAGCTCAGCCATACAATACTGGGCAATCGTAAGGTTAATATTCTTCTCCACATAGGTAAGTCCGTTGTGGCTCTTTACAGTTCCACCGTCCTTGCCGCCGTGGCCTGGGTCAAGCACAATAACCAGCTTGTCAGCCGCCTCTGCTGTGTCATTGCCAGCCGGCACAAAGACAAGTCCAAGTAATAAAGCTATTGCAGTTAACAGGGCTGCAGCCCTTTTTGTAAACATTTTCATTTTCACTTCAGTCACTCCTATCAATTTATCAAATAGTATGTTTATTCTTCTATCTCTTCCACAATATCAAAGTGCTCATGCTTTCCTCTGATACTGCAGTCACCGTACATAAGTGTAAGGTTAGGGTTGTAATATGGGTCTCCATTGGTTAATATATCTGACCACTTATCCCTGAACCTCTTTATCTCAGCCTTAAACCTCTCATGCTTCTCAGGTGTCTCCTCAAGCCCTCTGGTTTTTGACTCGTAATGATAAAGCTTAGCCCATGGATTAACCACTACCTTCTGCCCAAGTGCCCTTACCTTAAGACACAAGTCCATATCATTGAGTGCCACCTTAAACTCTTCTGTGAGTCCACCAACAGCCTCGTAGCTTGACCTCTTAATCATCAGGCAGGCAGCTGTCACAGCTGACACATCATGTATAGCCTTAAGCCAGCCAAAGTATCCTGCATCATCTGCCTTGGAATTGGTCAGTATATGTCCTGCGAATCCGCCAAGACCGATTACAGCCCCACAATGCTGGACTGTATCATCCGGGTAGAGAAGCTTTGCTCCCACAATACCCACATCATCCATCTGACAGTAGCCAAGCAGTTCCTCAATCCAGGTCGGTTCTATGACCTCTGTATCGTTATTTAGGAGGATGTAGTAATCGCCTGTAGCTGCCTTTGCTCCAAAATTATTAATCTTGGAATAGTTAAAGTCTCCCTCATAAAATACTGTCCTTATTCTCGAATCCTGGTCTTCAAGCTCCTTATAATAGGCAAAGGTCTCGTCCTCAGTACTGTTATTTTCAATAATTACTATCTCATAATTCTGATATGTTGATTTTTTAAGGATTGACTGCACACAGGTATCCAGGGTTTCTCTTGCATCCTTATTTGGAATAAGAATAGATACCTTTGGCTCTCCCTTTATTTTCATAATGCTTCTGAACATTATAAAAATATCTGTATACACAAGCTCTGCCTCAAGCCCCACTCTCTTATAGTGCTCTTCCAAAGCCCTGCGCCCTGCATCTATAGCGTAGGTCTTGCTCTCTGGATTTCCAGCAGTGGAAGCCTCATGTGCTCTCCAATGGTAAAGCACCTTTGGGATATGGCAGATATGCTCGCTCTTCTCACAACAACGGAGAATCAGATCCCAGTCCTGGGCTCCGTCAAACTCTTCCCTGAATCCGCCAACCTCGTCGATTATGTGTTTTTTAACCATAAAAATGTGGCAGATATAGTTGATGCTGCAAAGCATCTCCCTGTTATAGTCAGGCTTAAATCTAGGAGACGAGAAAATCTCTCCTGTCTCATCTGTCAAATCCTCATCTGTATAGATAATCTCGATATTTTTGTCCTTATTTATGGCAGATACAATCTCATATAAGGCATCAAGTTCCAGCACATCATCATGGTCGGACAGCATAACAAATTCACCTGTTGCCATGCCAAGGGATGCATTGGTATTTCCTGCTATTCCCTTATTCTCGGCAAGTCTCTCGTATATGATACGCTTATCACCTGCATAGTTGGCTTTTATATACTCACCAACCTCATCCTTTGTGCTTCCGTCTGCAAGGCACAGCTCCCAGTTGCCGTATGACTGGTTTACAATCGAGTCAATAATAGCCTTGAGGAATTTAATCGGTGTATTGTAAAGAGGAATACAGATACTGATTTTTGGAGCGTACTCAAACTGCACCTTTCTCTGGGCAGCAAGCTCAGCTTCCTTGACCCTGTGATTTTCAAACCAGACGTCATACTCTGTCTCAGCCTTGTCCAGAAGCTCTCCAAGATGTCTCTTGTACTGCTTGTATCCATATTTCTTGATATATGATACATCCTTCTTGGCCTTCTCATACTGGAGCATGTAGTTGCCATTTAAGTCCACATCTGCCATGTCAAAATCTATCTTACGGCTGATGTCTCCTGCCTCAAATACCAGAGAGATTTTTTCTCCCACGGCTGCCCTCTTAAATGTGGCAACAAAGCCTGTCTTTGTACCCTTTTCAAGCTTTAAGTCCTTATTTACATCTGGCCTATCCTTCCAGATAAGCTCTGTATCAACTGTAGCACCATCGGCAGAGACCACACTGACATCCACAGCCCCAAGTCTGCTATATGTCCAGCCTGTGATGTGTACTGTGTCCTTTTTGGTCTTTGCATCATCTATAAAAATCTTAATGCTTGCTTCTCTTATCTCTGTTTCAAGCTCCTGACCTGTCAGAGCAAAAATGTCCTTATTTAAGCCATTGCCATATAATACATTAAGGCGCAGGCCATCATATTTTACATTTTCATCAAGAGGAATACTCATCTCAAAGCCCAGGTCTCCCCTGTCTTTTAAAGCCGCAATTCCCTGCTTTACATCATCTCTGGCAGTTCTCTTAAGCCTGTATTCCAATGTCTGACCGCCACTGTAGACCTTTACAGCCTCGCCCATGCCAGCATCACTTGCAAACCAGCCTACGATATTGTAGCATTGCTCATCGCTGTCGTAATATGCTCCGTCGATATATGAAAATAATTGACCTATATCCGCTGTCTGTCCTTTTTTTGAAAGGTACTTCTCATATAATTTCCATACCTTTCTGTTTTTCAAATTAGCCATTTCCTGAAGCGAAGCCTCCGTTCTGATTTCATTTATTCTAATCTGTTCTTCTAATTTGTTCTGTAAGCTGTCTACCCTGTCCATAAGCCTTGGCAGCTCAGCATACAAGGCATCCATGCCCTCTGGCTCAAGTATATATATATCCATGGCAAGAAGCAGCTTATCCTCGCCCCTGCCCTTTCTGGCAAAGGAAATCTGAGGATCTATATGAGGAAGCATAACCCAGTCTTTTCCAAATCTCCTGCCATCCACTGTATCCCAGTGAACCTGACCCTCATGCTCGAGGCTCAACCTGCTCACATGGCAGATGCACTGTCTCTCTCCCGGGTCGAGCCTTACATCTGTCACACCCTCTGGAATAATAATCTCTGTCTCAAGGCTTGTACCATTAAATCTGACAGAAGCCTCCTTGCATTCTCTCATTCCATCTGGGGAAAACATAAAGACCTGTAAGCGTTTCTCTCTCAGCTCCCTGATTCCCTCATTTATGATAGATGGTCCATCAACCACCCCAGGACTTACCTGACTGTAAAGCTCTCTGAGTGGAATCTCGTCTCCCTCTATATAATGCTGGAAGCTCTTTTCCATAGCATCAAATAATTCAAGCTCTTTCTCAGAAATATTATAGCGCTTGTACAGGTAGTCTGCACTAACCTTCAGATATCTGATTACCCTGTATACCACAAATTTTACAGGCACAGGGAAGTCAAAGGACCACTCATAGTCTATGATGTATCTGCCACTCTGATTTGTAATGACATTATCTGGTATCAAATCAATATCTGTGACATCTAAGGATTTTGCATTTTGAAGCAGAGTCTCTGCATCAGCCCTGTCTATATCACATTCATTAAGCTTTGACATAAAGACTCTGTCAAACTCATCTGTAAAGACAAAATCCTGCTGGCTTCCCGAAATGATAAGCCCTATAAACTCATCCAGCTTGTCATTAAAAGCTATTCTCTCTCTCCAAAGCCCATACAATTCATCCGCACAGCTGGCTCCATCTATAAAGTCAAACTCCACCCATGAAGCATCCTCTGCCACACGGCATGGAGCAACTGACAGGTCTCCCTCTGCATAGGTCGCCTTTAAGCCCTCTTCAAGCTGCTTAAGCTTTGCAATATGTGGCTTTGCCCCATCATCTGACGCATATTTTCTCACACTGTAGCAGTCTGCTTCTTTTGTGATTTCAGTGTATATGGAAAACTCATGGCTCCTGTTCTCTGAAAATTTCACATATGAAAGCTTGCTCTCTGGCATTATAAGAAAAGCATTTGAAAGCTCAGGGAAAAGTCCCTCATCTATAACTGAATCAAATGCCTTTTCCTCATTAAAGAGTACTGCCCTGTCTGTATCATAATTCCATATATTTCTATTAAGCTCTTCCTGCTTTGGCAGAAACTTGTCGCTGTATATGCAGAGCGGGAGCTTATAATCAGGATATGGATAAAAAAACTCATAATCTGTAAGCCCACAGCTTAAAAGAAGCCTTTTCCACTCCTTAAGGCTGTGCGCCCTTGACTTTCCCTCAAGACCTGAAAAGAACTCTCCATCCGTATCATCTCTTCTTCCAGCCAGATAGCTGAGTCCCAGCCTGTTCTCGCAGGCGATGACAAAATATCCTCTGTCCGAGAGCTTTTCCTTAAGTCTCATAATAAGGGCTTTGGTATCATCAAAATCACCGATAAGGATTGCTATATCAATGGTGTCAAGCCCTGCCTCATCAGAGGTCACCGCCTTAACCTTATCCTGTAACAGCCTGCAGTAGGAATCCACATCCTCACCCACAAGCAGGACATTCTCATCACCCTTAAAGTGTAAAAACCTGACTATGTTATTTTTTATATCCAAATATGATTTTTCAGTCCTAATATCCAACCTAATTTACCTTCTCAATGCTCACCTTTGAATTCATATCATAAAAGCCCACGGTGTTTTTATCTGATATAACAGTAATGTTTACCACATCATACATCCTGTGGTAAACCACGAAGTCGTCGCCCTGATAGCCTGTACAGCTGATAGAGAGCAGATACTCTCCTCCCTGCAGGTTCATCTCCTGCTCAAAGGATGCCACACAGATATCACCTGGCATGACCTTACCGATTGATTTCTTTTCAAACATTGTATTGGTACCTGTAATATCGGTTCCCTTAATGGTCTTAAATGTGTATGTGAAAATAGGGTCGTTTATCTCTGCCTCAAACTTAACCTTTGACTTAATTGTAAAGCGTGAACCCTTCTGCAGGGTGTTTGTGACAAGTCCATTTTCATCCACTATGGCAAAATCAATGATATTTGCCATACCATTTCCATACTCATTAATCTTTGGATTAATCTTTAGATTGCACTTCCATGAGCCATCATTTACCTGCTGACCCAAAGCCTCAGCACTATCTCCTGTCTTTGTATCAGAAGTAATAGACTTCATTGTAAGCCCTGTCTTTTCATTTGGAGTATTCTCGTCAATCTTTCCATCTAATCCAACCAACACCTTCTTGTACAAATCGACCATTTCCTGGGCTGCCCCCTCTGCTCGCTTGGTACCGTGGTCTAAGAGCACGACCCTGTCACAGTATTTGCTGATGCTTGACAGGTCATGGCTTACAAAGAGAATGGTCTTTCCCATAGTCTTAAACTCTTCAAACTTCTTATAGCACTTGGCCTGGAAAAATACATCACCGACAGAAAGAGCCTCATCTACAATAAGAATCTCTGGCTCAATATTGATAGCCACTGCAAAGGCAAGACGCACAAACATACCAGATGAATATGTCTTGACTGGCTGATTTATAAAATCACCTATATCCGCAAAGTCTAAAATATCCTGAAGCTTTGCATCTATCTCCTCCTTGGTAAATCCAATCATTGTACCATTCAAATATACATTCTGAAGTCCTGTATACTCCTGGTTAAAACCAGCTCCAAGCTCAAGAAGGGCAGATATTCTGCCGTTTATCTGCACATTTCCCGAAGTAGGATTTAAAACACCTGTTATAATCTTTAAAATAGTAGATTTTCCCGCACCATTAGTACCAATGATACCAACAGTCTCTCCTCTGTGTACGTCAAAGCTTATATCATGCAGGGCATAGTGCTCCTTGTAGAGCTTTTGCTTACTGAAGCCCATAGCCTCCTTGAGTCTGTCCATAGGCTTATCATACAATTTATACATCTTATCGACATGGTCAACCTTGATTGCTATATCTTCCATTTTGTCTCTTTACCTCTCTATAAAGCATCTGAATTAGAGCACATCCGAAAAATGAATCTTTAACTTAGTGAATGTGCGCTTTCCAAGTACAAATACAAGTATTGTCAGTATCCAGTAGTAGATTGTAATGCCTGGTCTCTCCCAGAACCATACTCCACTGATAAGGGTATCTCTGTAACCCTGCACAATATAGTAGAGTGGGTTAATCTGAAAAAGCATCTTAAGCACATCAGACTTAAGAGTTGTCTCCACATTCCACATGATAGGTGTAACCCACACTCCGATTGACAATACGATATTTATTATTTCTGACAAATCTCTAAAGAATACAACAACCGCACTGGTCAGATAACCAAGTCCAATTACATTTATCATGAGGGCAGCTGAGTAATATAAGAGCTGTAACAGGATAAATGTAGGTCTGTTACCATAACCAAAGCATATAATAACTGCCATAAGCATAAAGAAAAGGTGTACATATAAAGCCGAAATAACCTTTACCAGCGGCAGTATGTCAATATCAAACACGACCTTCTTAACCAGATAGGTATAGCTGGTAAGAGAGCTTGTGGCTCCGTTTAGCGCATCACTAAAGAAGAACCATGGCACCAGACCTGAAATAAGGAAAAGAAGGAAAGGCGCATCAATAGAGCCTAATGACTGGCTGCCAGCCTTAAGCCCCTTTTCAAATACAAACCAATACACAAGCACGGTAATAACAGGCTGTAAAAATGCCCAGAAAATACCAAAAAATGATGCTGCATATCTGGTCTTAAAGTCATTGCGTGAAAGCTGTCTGATAAGCTTTCTGTTGTGTACTATCTCCTTTGCAAAGGCAATAATACTGCCAAATCTCTTAAGGGCAAGTACAACGATTGCATCAATTATAAGACATGCAATAATTCTTCCGACCAGCATAACTGCTGACTCTCTGTAGGCACTGACAACCTGGTCAATCCCCCAGTCTCTCACATCAAGCACCAGATATGGGTCGTCACTTGTAGTCACAAATTCAGTCTCTGACTCAGGCTCCACATCAGAAGCCTCCATATAATCAGAGAGCTTATCCACTGGAATATCTGCACTGTGTCCCTTGTAAGATACAGTCATTCCAGAAATTTCTATATCATTCTCACAGGTTCCAAGGTCAAAACGAATGTATTTTGTGTCCCCAGGAATCTTAAAGCTGTATACATCATCTGTCTCGTTGTCCTCAGTAACAGCTACAGAAGTACTCCTGTTTTCAGTAAATGATATACCCTTTGGGTCATCCTGATTCCAGTAGAACATCTGGAATACACTATCCTCGTCAGCCTTTATTGTCACATTAATGTTTACATTTTCGTAGTCAAGCGGTGCCCTGTATAAAAGCACATAAGCATTAGCAAGCACTGCAAGTACAATAAGTAAAATGCCTGCCAAAATCTTTTTCTTACTCATCCTATATTTACCTCACTGAAATGTGTCTGTTAGCCAGTGCGCATAATCACCCACTTTGTAACTATTCTTCACATTATAACCCAGATGGCAGAAAATGTAAACATTGTGAGTTTCCCTGTATCTATCTCAACACAATCTGATTTGGTGTGCTGTAGTATGTATATGTGTCACATCCCATATTTTTCATGAGTTCAAATTTAGGCTTACTGCTAAAGCCCTCGTTTTCGCCCTCCAATAACCAGATTGGTGCATCAAAGAAGGCTCCCTTTGGTGATACCGCCTCATAGAACTCAGGCATCATTCCCTGAAAACCATGATGTGACATCTGGATATAATCTGCTTTGAGGTCCTTTGCAGAGTACATTCCCATAATATAGTCTGTCATAATCTGGCTGTTTGTCGTATCCCAGTTTGCTCCTGCGCTGCCAACATCACCGCAGAACATCATGCTTTCGGATTTGCCCTTGAGCTTAAACATAAGGGCACCATTATTCATCAAATCATCAGAAATCTCATCTATTTTGTCCTCATAAGCACTGATAACCTGCATTTTAAGACCGATTACATTTACCTCATCGCCCCTGTGCAAAAATACATGCTCTGGTATATTTAAGCTTCTGAATCTCTCCAGTGACGCAAAATCGTCCCATGGCGCATTTTCCTTAAGTGTTTCCATTGAAGGGTACTCTGGTGTATATATCTTACCAAAGGTTATACCCTGTGGGTCAGAATATATATCAAGGAAGGCTGTAATATGGTCAGAATCAGGGTGAGTGAGAATCCATGCATCCACATGATTGCCATACTGGGCAATTATCTGTCTGAGTCTAGGTTCTTCTGCTTCCCAGCCACCATCCACTATGACAAGCTGGCTGTCATTTGTTATTGTATAGCAGATCTGTCTGTCACCATCTGACTCTCCATATTGTGTGACCTTCCATCTGCCAGCCTTTGACACCTTGAGATTAGGTATTGTACTCTTCTGCTCATCACTTCCATAGTATGTAGTCTGGCACTGCACTCCCAGCTTCTTGGCATAGAGTGCTACATTTTCCTGCTGCCAGCCATACTTTGGAAGCTCATTATATTCATTTACATCAGATGTAAGATGATGCATTCCACTTAATTCCTTGTTGTAAACCCTGTAAATAGGTGTAGAGCCTCCAGAATAAAACAATGGCTTGCCGTTATTATCAAGACTCCAGTCTGCAAGCTTCTTTAAGGTATTAATCTCATTTGTGTCTGTTGTATACAAATGATTATGAAGGGCACTGTTGTACAGGCGGTATACCCCTGTTCCAGATGTAGGAGCATACCATGCCACACCCTCGTAGCCCCAGCCCTCTTTTGCATAGAGCACATACTTCTCATTTTCATCTGTAGTATACAGATGATTGCCCGTAACCGGATTATACAGGCGATATACTGGCACAGTGCCTGTAGCTGCCGCCTGCCCGTCAGTAACAGGTACAAATAATATTCCCACAAATAAAGCTAACGAAAGAATCATGCTTACAATTTTCTTCATAATATTTCCTCCAATCAAATAACTATTGGCAATAGTTATACTGCATTACATATTCTATACCCATATAAGCTTCAATCAAGAGCATTTACATAATCTTAAGAAATATTTTACATGGAAAAAGGCAAAAAAACTTCCTGCAGTTCTTACGAATCTGCAGGAAGTCTGTAAATACCTTTTATTTGTTATTATCTGTCGTATCTGTAAACACCTGAAACATCCTCATATTTGTTGTCCCAGTCATTTCCAGCTCCAAGTCCTGTAATTGTTCCCTTGATTTCTACATCATATCCACCCATTGAGTTAACACTCATACCAGCATTAGTAACTACTGGAACTGCAAAGAAGCTGTATGATGTATTGTAGTCACCATTAGTCTTAAGCTTTACATTCTGGAACTTAGCATCTACTGAATCTCCATCAAGTCTTGCAGAAGCCTCAACCCATGTATAAATCTTCTCGCCTCTTGCTGAGATATTTGCACTGCTCATGGCTTCATTTACGCCACTGATAACTGCGGCTCCATTGATATAGCCTACATATCCACCATTTGCATCGACAGTAAGCATCAAATGATATGTTGTTCCAAGATTTCCAACATACTTAGCCCATGAATACTGCTGTCCGCCAGCATCATTATTGCCTACATTCTCAATCATGAAAGCAACCTTGCTGCGGAATCTTGCATCCTGTGATGTAGTATCATACTGGAGACCAAAGCTGACAGCAGAAGTAGCTGTACCTATTACAAGCTTAGCATGGCTTCCTGTTCCAGAGCCATTAAGTGTCACATCTGTCTCTATTGTAGCAACGCTTGATGTATTTGAAATATTAGCACCACCATTTGGCATCTCTGTATACACACTGTTATCTGTTACAGGAGTATATAAATCAGATACCTCTGGTCCATTCTGTCCATAGTATAAGCTCTCTGGAATTGGCTGTCCAAGCTCTATACACTTCATCTGGTCGCCTTCCTGGGTCCAGCCAACTGTTCCAAGTACAGCATACTCATTAGAATCTGTTGTAAGCAGGTGCATACCTCTTAAGCCCTCATTGTAGAGACGGTATACATTGTTAGTACCAGCCGAATAGAAAACAGGCTGTCCGTTATTATCCATAGTCCAGTCACTGATTTTAAGCAGGACATTTATCTCCTCCCAGCTCATTGTATACAGATGATTCTGTGAGCAGGAATTGTATAAACGGTATACAGGGCTTCCCACACCAGTCTCTGGTGCATACCATGCAACACCTTCATATCCCCATGCTCCTGTAGCATAGAGTGTATCCCTTTCATTCTTGTCCGCTGTAAACAAATGCTCCTTTGTAATAGGGCTGTACATACGGTAAATAGGTGTTCCCTCATGTACTTCATCAGCCTTTGCACTTACAAGTGGAACAGCTGTAATACAGAGAACAAGAGCAAGTACACAGGCGATTTTTCTCATAAATTTCATTAGATTTTCCTCCTTTTTGAATTAAGAATATTATATGAGCTATTAGTACTTATGTCAATCCAAAAATCGTACCATAGTACCAGTTCGCTTTTTTATCAAGTCTATGATATACTAATCGAAATGGAGGTTTACTTATGACTTTATTCAAGATATTTTTGACTATAATTGTATTATTTCTCTTATATTATTCCTGCGGTCTGCACATCAGCAGACTGTTAAAGCTTAGCAGTGTCAATATGGCAGAAAAAATAATAATGGGATTTTTCACCTATTATTTTCTGTATTTTATCGTATGTATGCCATTTAAAATAAAGCTTGCCCCCCTGCATTATGTGACCATAATCTGGGGAATAGCCGCTTTAGCCCTTATAGTGTCAGCTGCAATTATCCACACTAGAAATCACGTAATCCAGGATGATTTTAAGGCGGTCAGACAGTTTGCGCTTGAGCACAGGGCAGTATTTATTTTTCTGCTTGTACTGGGAATCACCCAGATTACCCTGTCAAACTTAAGCGACCTGTCTATAGCCAGATGGGACAGGGGATACTATGTAGGTGATATATCTTCGTCTGTATATACGGACACCATAAGCCAGTATGATACCTACACAGGCGAAAAACTCTATATGCTAAATACGGAGTACCTGTTAGAAACATACCAGAACCATGAAGCAAGCCTGTGCCAGATAACAGGCCTAAGCGCTATGGAGCAGCAATGCACAGTTATGACAACCATTGTTGTAATACTTTTTATGCTCACAATTTTTCAGATTGGATGTGCCTTCTGGAAGGATGTCAAAAACACAGCCCTCTTCTGCTTCCTGGTGCAGATGATTTATTTTCTCACCTACAATGATGCGGTGGAGAGCAGTTATCTCTTTCTGCGTGCCTTCGAGGGAAAAGCCATCCTTGTGCTTATTATCCTGCCGTGCATATTCCTATATTTTATACAGGGTGTCTATGGAGACGAGACAGCAGCCTTAAAAAAAACAATGATAATAACAATATGCTCATTCTGCATAAATATGTCTGTCATATATATGATTCCATTTCTGCTGGGTCCATGTATGGTGGGCAAATGTATATGCGAGAGAAAGCTAAAGCCATTTAAACAGCTTATAATAGAGATGATTCCTCTGGTAATTATAATGGCAGCTTATATAGTAACCTCAAAATTTATCTTCATATATGTATAATACTTAAGGACAAGGAGACAAGATGAAAACACTTTTATTGCAAATAGACTGGATGTACACACTACGTGCATTGGACGAGCAGTTTGATGGAGTGCGTCTCTCTCTGCTGCTGTATATAATCTCGCTGATAGTATTATTAATAATCGGTAAAAAGAAAAGCAGGGAAATATTTGTATTTCCTATTATAATAGCAATATTTACTGTATTTAACCCTCTTATAATGTCTGTTATAGCAGGCAAGATAGGCTTAGCCGCCAGACTCAAAAGAATCTATTTTATACTGCCTGTAGCAATACTAATCGCATATATGGCAGTCTCATTTGTCAACAGATTTAAAAGCAAAAAGGCATGGAGCATTGCAACGGCAGGCTGCACCGTCTTTCTGGCTGTGATACTTATTATATCAAACACAACCGTCTCTGCTTCCATCTTCGGCAATATAGCAGGTAACTACAGCAAGATGGATAAGCTGGTGGTAGAGATGGATAATATGATTCACGAAAATACAGATTCAGAAACTGCAAAGGTGCTCTATACAGACTCAGATTTTTTTGAGATGCACACTTATGACCCGACAATAAACTGGGAATCCAGCAGATACTATATATTGGACTGGCGAATCGATATTGCAGAGGGTGAGACCTATGAGGATGCCATAAACAGATGTCTGGAATCAGGTGACAGGCGGGGTGCCCTGACCTTTATAGGTTACACTGGCTTTACACCTGATATTGATTTGTACAGGGAGGCTCTCGACAGTGAACAGGTAGATTTCATTATAATTAATGAAGAAAGCAATCTCAGGGGCTTCTATGATGCAAATGGATTTGAAATGGTTGGTCAGAGTGGAAGTTTTCTCTTGTACAAGGTATGATGTAAATTAAGGGTGTCAGTATTTCATGTACTGACACCCTTTTACTTTAACATATCTAATTAGTAAGTATAATCACCCAATAAGGTGTACTGCCTGCCAGATAATACCCCACACCTATATGATTATAATTACTGCTCACTATAGGCTCTCTGTGAGGTGCTGAATTCATCCATGTATCAACAACCTTGACAGCACTCTTCTGTCCCATTGCTATGTCCTCGGCAGCCACAGCATATGCAATTCCATTATCAGTCAGAACAGAAAAACAGCTCACGCCGTCCAATCTGTAATGGGAGAAGTATCTGGAAACCTCATTCACTCTGGTATTTGCCGCAGCCTGAAGCTCAGCTGTCGCTGTAAGCTCTGACAGTCCAAGGGCTGCCCTCTTGCTGTTTATAACCAGTCTTACCTGTTCTTCCATTGAGGTGTTTCCCTCTCTGACAGCAGACAGCTTAACTCCCTCCTGGCTCCAGCCATATGCCTGAAGTGCATTGTACTCGTTTGCATCAGTGGTTAGCAGATGTAAGCCATTAAGTCCCGCATTATACATACGATAAATAGCCACATCTCCACCAGAATAAAATACGGGATTGCCGTTATTGTCAAGCTGCCAGCCTCCTGTAGAGGTGAGGACACTGACCTCATTTGTGTCTGTAGTATACAGGTGATGGTTTAAAACAGGGTTAAACAATCTAAACACTGGTGTTCCTGCTGTAGGTGCATACCATGCTACTCCCTCAAACTGCCATCCAAAGCTTGTATACAGGGTCTCAACCTCATGCCAGTCCACAGTATATAAGTGTTCTCCTGTAGTCGGTGTATACAGACGATACACTGCCTGCTCACCACTCTCTGCCGCATAGGCTTTTGTGTCAACGCTTATCAAAGTACAGGTCATTACAAGTGCTAAAGCTACTGCAAGAACCCTTTTTATCTTATTTGTAAATCTCATCAAAAAGCTCCTAATCCAGTCTAATCTAATTAGTAAAATCTTGAACCCAATAAGGATATCCGTCCTTTAAGTAACATCCTACACCGATATGGTTATAGCTGCTATCAAGAATATTTCCACGATGCCCCTCTGAATTCATCCATGCCTCCATAACCTTCTCGGCATTTCTATAACCATATGCAATATTCTCTCCTGTGCTCTTATACTCTACCCCGTTCTCCTTAAGGGCTGTAGAGAACGCTCTTCCATCAGGGCGATCATGTGAGTATTTGACCCCAAGCTCTACAGCCCTGACATTTGCTGCATTCTGAAGCTCTGTAGTCACAGTAACAGGACTCAGTCCATTCTTTTGTCTCTCTGTATTTACAAGATCTACAATCTGCTGCTTCATTGCTTCAATATTTTCTTCTGTCACCTTCTCTGACTGCGAGCCTGATGTTGTGGTGCCTGTTGTAGTACCCGTTGTAGTTCCTGTTGTGGAACCTGTTGTAGAATCAGAACCTTGCGAATCTGAAGCTGTCGAGTCTGATGTAAGCTCGTCTATTGAAATATGTACACCATTAGATACAGCACTGAGCTTTACCCCCTCCTGATCCCAGCCATAGGTTGGCAGTGTGTTGTACTCATTCTCATCTGTGCTGAGCAGGTGCATACCATTTAAGCCCTCGTTATATAAACGATAAATGTTTACACTTCCGCCTGAGTAGAAGAGGGGCTGACCGTAATTGTCAAGCACCCAGCCATGTCCGCTTGTCAGTACATTCACCTCATTGTCATCGCTTGTATAGAGGTGATTATTTAACTCAGGATTAAAGAGACGGTACACTGGAACTCCATCTTCTGGTGCAAACCAGCCTATGCCCTCAAACTCCCAGCCATAACTAGAATTTAAAACGGACACCTCGTTCTTATCTGTAGTATATAGGTGTTCTCCTGTAGATGGTGCATACAGTCTGTATACAGGGCATATTCCACCATCTATTGCCGATACAGTTTCCATTTTGCCAACAGGCGCAAGGATTGTAACTGCCATGGCAAATACCATTGTAAACGCTGCTACTGCCTTTTTTAACTTCTTTGTATTAAACATTCTTTAAATTACCTTTCATTATTAGTCAGTAAAAACCTGAACCCAGTAAGCATATCCATCAACTACATAGTAGCCTACACCGATATGGTTGAAATCCGGGTCAAGAATATTTGCACGGTGTCCTGGAGAGTTCATCCAGCCATCCATAACATCCTGGGCATCTGTATAGCCCATTGCAATATTTTCTCCTGCTGTCATATAATCAACACCATTCTCATCAAAAGCTGTAAAGCAGTCCCTGCCATCAGGTCTTGTATGTGAAAATGATGTTGCAGTCTCCTGTACACGCACATAGGCGGTATTCTGAAGCTCTGCTGTTGGTGAAAGAGGGTTGAGACCATACTTTGCACGCTCTGTATTTACAATATCTACTACCTGCTGCTGTACAGTTCCTATATCAGATACAGGAGTTGAGTTTGTTGTAGAATCTGAGCTGTCACCTGTCGAGAAAATAATTCCATCGGCAGCGGCTAAAAGCTTGGCTCCCTCCTGGCTCCATCCATAGCTTGGAAGTGTGTTGTACTCATTCTCATCTGTGCTGAGCAGGTGCATGCCATTTAAGCCCTCGTTATACAAACGATAAATATTTACTGTACCGCCTGAGTAAAACAGAGGGTCTCCGTTATTGTCAAGCACCCAGCCATGGGATTTTGTCAATACGCTGACCTCGTTTGTATCGCTTGTATACAGGTGGTTGTTTAAGCCTGCATTGAAAAGTCTGTATACAGGAACTCCATCCTCTGGCGCAAACCAGCCGATTCCTTCAAACTCCCAGCCATATGCTGTAGATAAGACATCCACCTCGTTTACATCAGTAGTATACAAATGCTCTCCTGTAGATGGTGCATACAGTCTGAACACAGCATATACAGTCTCGACATCATCAGCCGCTGATACGCTCTCCATGCCTCCAAGAGAACCAAACATTGTGAAAACCATGGCAAAGGCTATGGTTATGGCACCAAGCAGATTTCTAATTCGTTTTGATTTCTTCATAAGTATACCTGTCCCTTTCTTAAATATATTTGTTGTGCTATGCTCCAAATACACTCTCGCACTTATCAAGTACAGAAGCAATTACAGCATCCATATCATAGTACCTGTACTCGCCAAGTCTGCCTCCGAAAATAACCTTATCCTCAGCATCGGCAAGCTTCTTGTACTCAGCATAAAGAGCACCGTTTTTCTCATCATTTACAGGATAGTAAGGCTCATCCCCTGGCTTCCACTCTGAGCTGTACTCACGGGATATAACAGTCTTAGGCAGGTCATTGCCCTCATCATCCTTGCCAAACTCAAACCACTTGTGCTCGATAATACGGGTCCATGGAGTCTCTCTGTCTGTGTAGTTGACAGCAGCATTACCCTGGAAGTTTGGTGTGTCGAGAAGTTCTGTCTCAAAACGGACTGAACGATACTCAAGAGTGCCAAGCTTGTAGTCAAAGTAAGCGTCAATAGCTCCAGTGTATACAACCTTGTCTGCAAGCTCGTCTAACTCAGCCTTGTTCTCCAGATAGTCAACTCCTGTGCGCACCTCAATGTCTCCAAGGATGTTCTCTACCATCTTGGTATAGCCACCCATTGGGATTCCCTGATAGAGAGCATTGAAATAATTGTTGTCAAAGGTGAGACGGACAGGAAGTCTCTTTATGATAAAGGCTGGTAAATCCTTGCAGTCACGTCCCCACTGCTTCTCTGTGTAGCCCTTTACAAGCTTCTCAAAAATGTCTTTTCCAACGAGAGAAATAGCCTGCTCCTCAAGGTTCTGTGGATTTGTGATTCCAGCCTCCTTCTTCTGCTCCTCAATCTTTGCAGCAGCCTCCTCTGGTGTCACAACTCCCCACATTTTATTAAATGTATACATATTAAATGGAAGAGAATAAAGCTCTCCCTTATAGTTTGCTACAGGTGAGTTTGTGAAACGGTTGAACTCAGCAAACTGTGTGATGTATTTCCAGACCTTTGTGTTATTTGTATGGAAAATATGAGCACCATACTTGTGTACGTGAATACCCTCAACATCCTCTGTATAGATATTTCCAGCGATATTTGGACGCTTGTCAATCACGAGAACCGACTTGCCATGAGCCTTTGCCTCGTGTGCAAAGATTGCACCATAAAGTCCTGCGCCTACCACTAAATAATCGTATTTTGCCATTACATTTTCTCCTTTTAAAATTTATAATATGATTAATTTTAACATATATCTGGTCGAAAAACTACTTAAAGTT
>CAVKUD010000010.1:0-15038 GCA_963659315.1 Senegalimassilia sp.
CACAATATGCTCTCAAGCTGGTGTCTTATATACTTTTCTCCATTATATGATATTAAAGCTACTGAAATCATTTTATCTGCCCCTCTGCTTATGTTAGTCTGCATCGATTGCCTGACATTATCATATGGCAGGCTTAAATCATAAGCCTGGCTCAATAATTCAGGAATAGGCTCTCATATTTTTCAACTATATATGACCATTCATAGGCTGTACGGATTCTTTCCTTTGCATTAGCTGACAGTTCCTCTATATAAGCCTCATCATAGTTGTCGGCACTCTCTATAAGCTTCTTCAGGCTGCCTTCCCCAAGAGTCCAGTAGACAGCTCCATCCTCACCGACTTCCCTGTTAAAGCCCACATCATACAGGAGGTTAAGTCTGGTGGTTGCCAGAGCCTCAAGCAGTGACGGGTTAGTGCCGCCCACAGAGTGGCCATGGAAATATCCATAGGCATTTCTTCTAATCATGCCGATTAGGTCTGCATCATAGACTGTTCCCACAAATTTTATACGGGAATCCTGCTCAAATCCAGTCTGCTCCCTTAGACTGTCATAGAATTTATTGCCTTCATTGTCAGCTACAAGCACAAAGTCCTTCTTTGTATCTGACTTCATAAATTCTGTTACCATGGTGTAAAAGTTGTTTTCAGGCACAAGTCTTCCCACTGACAGGTAATACTCTCCTGGCTTCACTCCATTTGCCTTACACCATGCCTCATACTTTTCATCCGCCCCCTGCCCTGGCTCATCAAAGCTTGCTCCATAGGCAATAAAGGTGGTTTTAGGCTTGTATTTCTTATAGTCTTCCATTATATATTTCTCTATACTCACAGAATCACAGATTACCAGGTCTGCATGCTTTACCATTCCCTGCTCTGATATTTTCCAGTATTTTTTGATTGCGGCATTCCACTTTGCCCGCTTCCACTCATGTCCGTCGGGATTTAGCATATAGGTTCCGCCAAGCTTATGAAGCTTTCTTGCATAATGCCCTGCAAAGGGTCCCATCCTGCAGGCTAAGACATAGACAATGGCATCCTCGTAGCCATTTTTCTTTATCATTTTGTTTGCATAAGAAAAAGCTTTCACGTCGTATACAACAGCCTTGGCTGATTTGAGCCATGCAGGTATTCTGATATGAAAGCAGTGTGCTTTATTATGCTCATCATCATAGCTTCTCTCCTTGTCGAGACAGGCTACATGATAAGCAATGTCCTTATTCTCTTGTCTGGCAGTCAGCTGCTCTACGAAGGTTTCAAAACCTCCGTAGTTTGCAGGTATTCCCTTACTGCCTATTATAAATACATGTTTCTTCATATATTTCCCTTTTTGTACTTATTTTATTTTGAGCCATCTCTTGTGAAAACAACCTTTATGGTCTTACACAATATATAGAAATCAAGGTAAAAGCCCCAGTTCTCTATATATTCTGTGTCATATTTCACAACCTGCTCAAAGTCCGTGACCTTATTCCTGCCACTGACCTGCCACAGACCGGTTATACCAGGCTTCATGCTCAGTCTCACCTTGTGGCTTATATCGTAGTTCTCAAACTCTTCCTTTGTAGGTGGTCTTGTGCCAACCAGACTCATATCACCCTTTAACACATTCCAGAACTGTGGCAGCTCGTCTATGCTTGTCTTTCTGATGAAGTTTCCAAGCCCCTTGCCAGGTCCCTTCTCAGAACCGATTATTCTCGGGTCATCCTCCATCTTAAACATAAGTCCCTGCATCTCATTTTCGCCCTGCAGCTCCTTCTGGTGCTTCTCAGCTCCCACATACATGGACCTGAACTTGTACATCTTAAATATACGTCCATTTTTTCCCACACGTTCCTGCGCAAAAAATACAGGCCCAGGCGATGCATGCTTTATGGCTGGCGCCACAAATATAAATGCTATTCCTGTAATAATAAGTCCTACAATGGCTCCCACTACATCCGTGGCACGCTTCACACTCATCTTCCATGAGCTTGTAAAATTAATTGTTGTAGTTACAACATTTGCGCTTCCGAGAGTACCTATAAAGCGGTTTGGCAGATTGTCAGGCAGAAATCCCATTCCCACATGAACAGTGACTCCCATCATCAGAAATAAATCAATCCATTCCTTCAGGTCATCCTTGTCCTTAAAGGTGTCGATATATACCGCATCCACAACCCCTCTTTTAATGTACTCAATCACATTTTTCTTGCCATAGAGGATAGGAATATTTGCCTCAATCACCTCATCTGACTCATTGTCTGGCACTGCAATACCACAGATTTTATACTCTCTGTATGCCTTATTGTTTATCTCCTTTATGGCATTTACTGCATGCTTCTCTGTAGACAGAAGCAGAAGCTTTATCTGGTTCTTTTCCTTACGGATTCTCTTTCTGATAACCCGCTTCCATGCAAGCCTTGCACCAAATGACAGGAAAATGCCTATAGGCCACAGAAGAATAAACACTGTACGGGACATAAGCTCCGATTCCTGCATCAGATACAGATAAAAAAGCACTGCAAAGTTAACAGTTGAGACATGCTGTATAACAGCAATCAGCTCCTTCTGCCACAGTCTCTGGATGATTCCCCTGTAATTATCCGAAAAGAATAGTGTTGCAATATCAATTACAACTATGACAATACTTACCCTGACATACATTTCAAGATACATACTCTCAACAATTCCCTTGTGTCGGATAAAATAAGTGAGCCAATATGCAATTTCAAGTGCAAGGATGTCTATAATCTCAAAGTCAAGGTGTTTAAGCCATCCTCTGTTCGTCTTTGTATACAAATCCTAGTCCCTCATATTCTCCAATCGGTTCATTGCGGAGAAAATACCTCTTATTGATGCCTTTGTGATATTGCCGCTGACACCCACTCCGAAGGTGATATTGCCAGTGCGCTTATCCTGCATCTGTATATAAGCTGCTGCCTTGGCACCTGAGCCCTGTGACAGTGCATGCTCATCATAGTCCAATATCTTAAAATCAAAGCCCTGTATGCTCTGCCTTATGGCAAGCTTTACAGCGTCAATAGGTCCGTTTCCTGAAGCCTCTGAGTGAATCTCCTCACCCCTGTACTTAAATACAAGGCTTACGCATGATTCCTCATCATCGCTTCCGTCAGCACTTCCAGCCCCCTCTTTAAAGGATATAAGCTCAAATGGCTCCTTGCAGAGCAGGTATTCCTCCTTAAAGGCCTCCATGATTCTGGCTGGCTTTATCTCGCCGCCCTCCTCCTCGGAAATCCTCTGGATTACATCAGCGAACTCCCTCTGCATAGCCTTTGGCAGCTTGTAACCATATACTGTGCTCATTACAAAGGCAACTCCGCCCTTGCCTGACTGGCTGTTTATTCTGACTACAGGCTCATACTCACGTCCAATATCCGCAGGGTCAATTGGAAGGTATGGCACCTGCCAGTATGGTGAGCCGCTCTCCTTAAGTGCCTGCTCACCCTTGTTAATCGCATCCTGATGAGAACCTGAGAATGCTGTAAATACAAGCTTTCCTGCATATGGATGACGCATATCAACGCTCATCTTGCAGCATCTCTCATAGACTTCTACGATTTCTTTTATGTCCTCGATATTAAGCTCAGGATTTACTCCCTGTGAAAACATATTGTATGCAACAGTAAGTATATCCACATTTCCTGTTCTCTCACCATTACCAAGCAGAGTACCCTCTACTCTGTCGGCTCCTGCTAAAAGTGCCAGCTCTGTAATGGCAACACCTGTACCTCTGTCATTGTGTGGATGGACTGAGAGGATGATGTTCTCTCTCTCCTTAAAATGTGTGCTCATCCACTCAATCTGGTCTGCATACACATTTGGTGTGTTCATCTCAACAGTTGCAGGAAGGTTGAAGATAATAGGATTATCATTTGCATGATCCCAGGTCTCCTGAACCGCAGTACATATCTCCAGTGCAAAGTCCATCTCTGTACCAGTAAAGCTCTCTGGCGAATACTCAAGCTGGATATTGCCATCGAAGTTTTTCATGCCCTCTTTGACCATGTTGGTTCCAGCCTTTGCAATCTCTATAATCTCTGGTCTGTCCTTGTGGAAGACCACCTCTCTCTGAAGAGTCGATGTAGAGTTATATATATGGAATATTACATTTTTGATTCCCTGTATTGCCTCAAATGTCCTGTCGATAAGCTCCTGTCTGCACTGGCACAGCACCTGTACCTTCACATCATCAGGTATTTTATTCTCTGCTACAAGTTTGCGCAAAAAATCAAATTCTATTTGTGAAGCAGCTGGAAATCCTATCTCAATCTCCTTGAAACCGAGTTTGAGCAAAAGCTCAAACATCTCCATTTTTTCATCTACATTCATCGGCTCAATAAGAGCCTGATTACCATCACGTAAATCTACTGAGCACCAAAGAGGAGCTTTCTCAATCTCCTTATTCGGCCACTGTCTCTCCGGATAATGAAGCACCGGATTTTTTCTATATCTTTTGTAATTTAACATTATTCTCCAAGACCGTCCTCTATATATTGTGCTAAATATTCAAGAGCCTCTGCCTCGTCCTCCCCATCACAGACAAGTCTGATACTGTCTCCTGATTTAATACATGCTCCCAATACTGAAAGCACAGATTTTGCATTTGCAGATGATTCCATTTCGCCCCCATAATTAAATGAAACCTTGCACTTAAACTTCATTGCCTCCCTGCACAGATTCCCCGCAGGACGAAGATGTAATCCAGTAGGATTATTAATTTTTAATTCCTGTGATACCAATACCATTACCTCCTATAACATTACTTTTGTAATAAGCTCTGCCAGCTTATGTGCTTCTTCATCTATTACCTTCTGATCCTTGCCCTCTATCATTACTCTGACAAGTGGCTCTGTTCCAGATGGTCTGATAAGCACACGACCTTCTCCGGCAAATTTCTTTTCGAGCTCAGCAATTGCTTCTGCAATGTCACTGTTCTCCATATAGCTTTCTTTTTTGTCGTTTGGCACTTTTGCATTTACAAGCGCCTGTGGAAGCACTTCCATTACCTTTGCAAGCTCAGAAAGCGGCTTTCCTGTATCAACCATTACCTGCAGCAGATGAAGCGCAGATAAAAGTCCGTCTCCTGTTGTGTTGTCATCAAGGAAAATCACATGTCCAGACTGCTCTCCGCCTAAGTTATAGCCATTTTCCTTCATGTTCTCAAGCACATATCTGTCACCAACCTTAGTTTTCTCTATGTTGATGTTCTGCTCATTTCCCATGATTGTGAAGCCAAGATTTGTCATAACAGTAACTACTATTGTGTCCTTGGCAAGCCTGCCCTTTGACTTGAGATAATTACCGCAGATAGCCATTATCTCATCACCATCTACCATCTTTCCATTCTCGTCTACAGCAAGCATCCTGTCCGCATCACCATCAAATGCGATTCCCACATCTGCCTTCTCAGCCACAACCCTTGCCTTAAGCTCATCCATATGTGTAGAGCCACAGTTAGCGTTGATGTTTGTTCCATCAGGCTCGGTGTGGATTGCAATCAGGTCTGCGCCTAAATCCTTTAAGGTCTTTACAGATGTATATGAGCTTGCACCCTCAGCACAGTCAACCACAATCTTTAAACCACTTAAGTCAACCGATACTGTTTTCTTTTCAAACTCCACATACTCATCTACTATGTCAAACCTGTAGTCTACTCTTCCAATTCCTGAACCAGTAGGGAAATCAACATCCGCCATATCATCATTGATAAGCGCCTCTATCTCATCCTCAAGCTCATCGGAAAGCTTGTAGCCCTCTCCGTTAAAGAACTTGATTCCGTTAAACTCCATAGGATTATGGGATGCTGAAATCACAACACCTGCATCTACCTTGTGCTTTCTGGTAAGATATGCAATTGCCGGTGTCGGCGCAACTCCTACATAAATTGCATTTGCTCCCACCGAGCATATACCAGCTATAAGGGCATTTGCCAGCATGCCTCCTGATATTCTGGTATCGCAGCCTACAATAATTGTTGGCTTATGTGACGTTTCCTTTGTGAGCACGTATGCGCCCGCCTGTCCAAGCTTTGTTGCAAGCTCGATTGTAAGCTCAGTTCCTGCAACGCCTCTTACGCCGTCAGTCCCAAACATTCTTGCCATATTTACTGTCCTCTTTTCAAATTACTTTTATAAATCAAATTTACTGATCCGTTGAGGTATCAGAATTATTATTGCTGTCACCAGTCTCTGAACTGCCTGTATTTCCTGTCCCTGATATGCCAGATGATATGGCACTGTCAGTTGTTCCTGCAGCTCCAGAATTAGTACTGTCACTTCCTGTATCTGTGTTTTTTTTCTTTGTAATGGTTACAGATACATTTACTGTATCGTATTTGTATGTATCCCTGTCAATGGAAAGCTCTACAGCTACAGTATGGGTTCCCTCTGTAAGTCCTGTCAGGTCTGCTTTTCCAGTTATCTGGGCTGCCTCAATTCCCTGTACTGCCTTCATCTCTCCTGTCACTGCCACCTCAACTGTCTGGCTGTCAAGCTTTGCAGTATAGTCTGAGCCTAATCCGCTCAGTGTGATATTGTCAGCTGATATTTCGAGCTTCCGTGTTGACTCAGCCCTTATGCTTACTGAGACCTTTACAGATGCCTGTTTTGAATCCACAAGGCTTACTCCATCTGGCAGATACTCTGTGATATCCACAGTTGTGCTGATATCATCTACAGCATTGCTTACATCTATCACACTTGCAGGCACTTCAATGCTTGACACTGAATTCAATGCCGATGCAGTACCCTTTATGGTAACTGAAGCCGGGTCACTTGTCACGCCCTCCACAGTCGCACCCTCTCCCGGTGTGCCTGATGTGCTAAATACCAGGTCTACGGTCTTGGTGCCGAGTATCTCAGCAGATATGGTCACTGTGGTATTGCTTAATGTAAGCTTTGTCGTATCTATCTCATTGCCATCTGAGTCATATAATACAGGCACAACATTATCTGTAATGTTCATGCTCATTCCATCTACATCAATAGTTGCTACAACTGATGCAATCTGGCTCACTATTGACTCTGGTCCCGATACCTTTAAGACATTTGGGTTGCTGATGGTTACATTGCCAAGAGCATAGCCCTCTGCCACTGTACCAACAGTTCCTGCCGATACTACAAACTGCTTGCTCTGTAAGTCCTCAAGATTCACATTCATAAATTTTGTGCTGCCATTGAATTTGACAGAGCTTGAGTACTTATTGCTGGTGCTTATATCGATCGGAACTACTGCTGACTTGCCATCCTCGCCTATCACAAGCTTTGACATATCAGCCACTGCTGTAAAATCACTATCCTCCATGTTATCAAGCACACTTCTCTTTGCTGTCACAGAAAATGACACAAAATTGCTGCCGTCTACCACCTCATAGCATTTGTTAAGCTCTGTCACTGCATCAGCATTTTCCACTGTCACATTTGTAGAAAAGGTCTTGGTCTTGGTCGGGTCCTCTATGTTGTAGACAACCAGCCAGAGAGCAAATGCAAAAATGACTGCCAGTATTTTAAATCCGAGATTGTTTGTCAGAGATTTAAGAAGATTTCTTTTCATTCTTTAACCTCCTTTTCAAAAGCTCTATACCCTTTACTTCATATGTCTTGTTCTGTACGAATTGCAGCTGCTTTCTGAGGAAATCAGCATCCACATCATGGTATATCTTGCCCTTCATTGCAATTGATACCTTTCCAGTCTCCTCCGATACCACAATGGTAAGGGAATCACTGACCTCACTTACACCGACTGCGGCACGGTGTCTGGTTCCAAGATCCTTTGACAGGTTAAGGCTGTCTGACAGCGGCAGATAACAGGTGGCAGATACAACCCTGTCTCCTCTTACAATCACTGCACCATCATGTAAAGGTGTATTTTTTTCAAAAATATTTATAAGAAGCTGACTGGTTAAAATACCGTCAACATCTATTCCTGTCCTGATATATTCATCAAGCTTTATGCTGTCCTCCACTACTATGAGGGCACCAGTCTTGACCTTGCCCATAGCATAGCTTGCCTTTATCATTTCCTCGATTGTCTTATCTGAGAACTTGACACTCTCGTTTTTGCCTATGGTGAACAGATTACCAAAAATCTTTTTGCCACCGATATTCTCAAGTGCATGTCTCAGCTCCGGCTGGAAGATTACAACAATTGCAAGCAGGCCAATATCAAAGGTGTTTTTCGCCAGCCATATTATGGTATTCATCTGGAAAACTGCTGCTATCAGGACAAACACCAATATAATGATGATACCCTTAAACAGATTCCAGGCTCTTGTATCCTTTATCCACACAAGTACATGGTAGAAGAGTACAGAAATAATAAGAATCTCTATAATATCAACTGTTGATATGCTTATATTTGGTATGCTAACATATGTCGCCGCCTTTTCTGCAAAGGCACTCAACATTCCTAAAAAGCTCTGCATTCTGCTCTCCTTCCATTATCTTTTTCATCAAAATTCTATATTATTTCAAAAGATCCTCATCTATATCCAGTTCCTCAGCGATTACCTTGTTTGTGATGTAATCATCCTTGTCCTCAGATGGGGTTCTGTTTATTCTCTTGCCCATAGCTGCTGTATTTCCAAAATGCTTTACAGTCTTTTCCTCTGTAGCAACCATCTTCTTAGGAACAGCCTTGACATAATAGTAATATTCATCATCCTCAAACTGGACTCTCTCAGTTCTGGCATAGTCAAGGTTCATAAACAAAAACTGTAGTACAAAGCCTATCAGCAGTGATACTATGCTTCCGATTATCATAAAAAGTATTTTGCCTGATACTCCCAGTACCAGATAGCCAACCAAAAGACCAACAACCTGGATGACAATTCCTGACACTATGGCAAGTGTCCATGCGTAGTCAGTTCTGAGTCTTCTGACTATGTATACTACAATAGTTGTGGCTGCCATTATGGCAAGGACAAGGTACATTTCCTTATTCCCCAGCAGCTGCCCAACTGTAACATTAAATTTTGTCGAAATTGTGTCTGAGTCAACTGTTGTGCTAAGCTCTGTGGCATTCTGCTTAATTCCATCCAGGAAGAAATATAATACTGTGCCACAGCCTACAGATATTGCTGAAAAGGCTCCTCCCAGAAGTCCTGCTCCAACTGGCATGACATATGGTATGCCAAGCTTAAAGCAGACCGGTGTAAGTACTGCTGCCAGCCCATCCTTCGGTGTAAATCTAAAGTATATAAAGTAAATAACTGCCAGAAGCACAAAGGCTGTAGCTGCCACCTCTATTGACAGGGCATACAAGTCTGCCAGAAGAATCACAGCAAAAATCCATATCATGGCATTTATAGGTAAAAGCGCTCCTATTAAGGCAATCACTATAGTCACAGGTATTGAGCTGATTTTACTCATATAGCCTATATTTCCCCTTATAAAAAGCAGAGTCACAAGCATGAGCACAAACTTCAAAACCGGTGTGATATATGTCTCATAGGACGCAAATAATTTTGTATATTTATCCTTTAATTCCAATAATTTAGTCATATTCCCTCCTAGCGTCTCAACTTTTCATCTCTGTTGTACATTCTATTTGTGTTTTTTAAATGTTCAACATACTTACGCATTTTCTTTCTTCCCCTGCCGTATCTTGCAGTGTATACAAGCACTGTAATGAAAATATACACAGCCATAAAAGCGATATATAAAGCAACAACTATTGTGGCAGTTGCTACCATATCCATGCTGTTTAAGCTGTCAAGCAGTCCCTGTACATCCTGGATTACCCACAGCACCATAAGGCCTGCAAAAGCAAGGCTTCCTGAGAAGAAGCTTTTTAAGACTTCCTTCCACACATAATCCCACAGATAATATTCATTTACATCTCTGTGAAGCTTCTCATTTGTGGATTCATATGCCGCCAAATGATACAGTTCCTTCACTCTATCCTCATTAATCATAAATTCTCCTTGTAATAGACACAATTATACATTCTTAGAAATTATACCATAATGGGTTTTCTTTGACAATAAAAAGCCATTTCCCGCAACCGGGGAAACGGCTTATCTTTGGCGTATTTTTTATTAATTTTTTCTTAACTTCTGAGGAACCTCATCTTATCCCCATCCCTGTCACGCTCCAGGCTTTTGCTTTCCGCCTGCTTTGGTTTGTCAAGGGCATTGGCAAATGAGCTCGATAATTTTGCCTTGCACTTCTCGCAGTAGCGACCTGTAGCAATCGGCTTGCCGCATGTCTCGCACACAATTCCGTCCACTATTCCACTGGATAATATAAGTCTCTCTTCTTTAACCCACTGCCTGATCTGTTTAGTGCTGACATTATTTTCTCTTGAAACTGTCTCAACAGATGAGTTTGGATTCTCCTCAAGGTATCTCTTAACCTCCTGGAATTTTTCTTCCAGCTTTGCCCTGCATGCCGGACATAATCTTTCTCTGCCCATCACGTTAAATAAACGTCCGCAGGATTTACAGTTCTTTACTTCCATTACACTATTCCTCCTAAGCTCCCTCACCTATACATATGCATAGCAGGTAAACTTCTTTTATCCCTGTTTTTATCAACTCCTGGCTCACCGCTTCCGCAGTGCTTCCAGTCGTGTATATATCGTCAATTAATAGTATATGGTCATATTTTACTATATTATTTATCCCTTGAAAAGCATTTTTCAGATTATTTTTTCTTTCCTCCGGATTAAGGGTCTTTAAAGGCGCTGTATTACGCACTCTTTTCACCCCATTTGTGACCAGAGGAAGCCCCAGTTCCATCGACAGCGCCCTTGCAAAAACCTCCGCCTGATTATAGCCCCTGACTCTCTGCTTATGCCTGTACATAGGCACTGGAACAAGCGCCTGTATATTTCTCTGTCTTATCCAGTCCCCATATCTTTCTGCTGCTTCCTTGGCAAAATACTCTGCATACTCTCTTTTATTTGAGTACTTGAACCTGTACATGGTTTCCTTGATTACGCCTTTATACAGGAAAAGACTTTTGCCCTGCTTAAAGCATGCTCCACTATTTTTTTGATGTGCATTATGCGTCTTTGTACAATCCATGCAGTATTCTCCCGCCTCAGAAAGTATAGGTCTCCCACACCTTGCACAGCATGGCTCCTTTACAAAAAAGAGCTTTCTGCGGCAGTTTTCATGGATAAGCTCACCACTGTCCATTAATCCATCACAAACAGGACATCTGGGTGGAAATATCCAGTCCAGCCCCCGAAGAAAGCCCTTATATATTTTATAATACCTGATTTGGTTCATCTATCCTCCCCAAATCTCTCCCCTGTTTCCCAATACTTATATAAATTATTTTATTCTTCTTCCTCGTCGTCAGAATCCTTTGCCCAGCCGAAAGCATATTTTACAGCCTTATTCCAGCCCTTACGCTTTGTGGCTCTCTCCTCTGGATCCATATTTGGCTCAAAAACCCTGCCAATCTGCTGGTTCTTGATAACGTCCTCCTTGTTCTCCCAGTAGCCCACAGCAAGTCCTGCAAGATAAGCAGCACCCATGGCTGTTGACTCTACGCATGCTGGTCTCTTAACTGTCGCATCCAGCATATCTGCCTGGAACTGCATAAGGAAGTTGTTAGCACTGGCACCACCATCCACCTTGAGTGTGGTAATATCTGTTCCTGAATCCGCCTTCATAGCATCTATTACGTCACATACCTGAAGAGCAATAGACTCAAGTGTCGCTCTTATGATATGGTTCTTGTTGGTTCCACGGGTTATACCCACGATTGTACCACGGGCATACTGATCCCAGTGTGGTGCTCCCAGACCTGTAAATGCAGGAACCACATAGCAGCCATGTGTACCCTTGACCTTTGTAGCCATGTACTCTGAGTCTGATGCTGAGTCTATAAGTCTCATGCCGTCACGGAGCCACTGGATTGCTGCACCAGCCACAAAGATTGAGCCTTCAAGTGCATAGTTTACCTTGCCGTCAAGTCCCCATGCGATAGTTGTGACAAGTCCATTTTTAGAAAATACTGGCATCTCTCCTGTATTCATCAAAAGGAAGCAGCCTGTACCATATGTATTCTTTGCTTCCCCTGCCTTGAAACAGGTCTGTCCGAATAAGGCGGCCTGCTGGTCTCCTGCTGCACCTGCGATAGGAATAGAATCCCCGAAAAATGCAGGGTCACTGTAGCCATAGACGCAGCTTGACGGCATAGGCTTTGGCAGCATGCTCTTTGGTATATCAAGCTCCCTCAGGATATCCTCATCCCACTCAAGTGTATTGATGTTAAAAAGCATGGTTCTGCTGGCATTAGAGTAATCTGTCACATGCACCTGCCCCTTGGTGAGTTTCCATATAAGCCAGGTCTCCACTGTTCCAAACAAAAGCTTTCCCTCATTGGCAAGTTCTCTTGCCCCCTTGACATTGTCAAGTATCCACTTAATCTTTGTAGCAGAGAAATAAGCATCTATCTTAAGACCTGTCTTCTTGTGGAAGCAGTCCTCCAGTCCCTTTTTCTTTAACTCATCTGCTATGTCTGATGTACGTCTGCACTGCCATACAATAGCATTGTAAACAGGCTCGCCTGTCTCCTTGTTCCAGACAATGGCAGTCTCTCTCTGGTTTGTGATTCCGATTGCTGCAATATCACATGCCTTGGCATTTACCATGCTCATAGCCTCTACAGCCACTCCAAGCTGTGTAGACCAAATCTCATTTGCGTCATGCTCAACCCAGCCCGGATTTGGGAAAAACTGTCTGAATTCCTTCTGTGCCATTGAGACAATATTTCCTTCCTTGTCAAACAAAATGCAGCGGTTGCTGGTTGTTCCAGCATCTAATGCCATAATGTATTTACCCATATTTATCTCCTCCTGAATACCTCCTGTGAAATCCATCCGTAAACTATATAATATATTTTAGTTTCCCGACGTGCAAAAAAAATGAAGATGCGACTAATACTGAAGCTTTCACTTCAGTAAACAAAATCACTCTCCACTCTCCGATTTCACTTTATTTCTTTCTTAAAGCCATTATAACAAATGATATAAAAAAATAGAACCCATGAATAATTTTTCTACCTTTTAGACAAATTCACAGGTTCTATCTTGTGCATATTTTTGTATACAGCTTTTATCCCAGACGGACTCTGTTTACAAGCTCGATTTTTGCTGATTTTTCTTCAAATTCAGCCTCTGTCATCTCGCCTGTTACAAAGCCGAATTCTCCAGCCTCGACATTTTCTACATACTCCACATCTCCAAATGCAGCCTTAACCGCATCCTTATCTGATGTAGTTCTTACGAAAAATGCGTTTACACTGTCCTTGTAATCTACAATCTCAAGCTTCTCCTGGCTCCAGTCAATATAGATATTAGTATGCTGGTGCTTAACCATATCCACCACGTCAGCCACAACAGCAGAAGCTGTAGGAAGCTTTCCTGCTCCACTTCCGTAGAACATAGCATCTCCAAGCACGTTACCGTGTACAAAGATACCGTTAAACACTCCGTTTACTCCGCACAGTGGATGTGTGCTCTTAAGCATATATGGAGCAACCAGGCATGAGAAACTGTCTCCCACCTTTTTGCTTGATGCAAGCAGCTTGATTGAGCGGTTCATTGCCTTGGCATACTTAATATCTGTAGCTGTAATCTTTGTGATTCCCTCACAGTGGATATCCTCAAAATCAATCTGTTTTCCTGCCACAAGCGATGTAAGGATTGCAATCTTTCTACATGGGTCATGTCCCTCGATGTCTGCTGTAGGATCCTTTTCTGCATATCCCTTTGCCTGTGCATCCTTAAGCACCTCGTCAAAGTCAGCTCCCTCATCAGTCATCTTGGTAAGCATATAGTTTGTAGTTCCGTTTAAGATTCCTGTAATCTCTTCTATTTCATCTGCTGTAAGACACTTGTTGAGAGGACGGATAATAGGTATTCCACCTCCTACACTTGCCTCAAACTGGAAGTTAACGCCATGCTCTCTTGCAATCTTAATAAGCTCTGCACCCTTTGCAGCCACGAGATTTTTGTTTGATGTTGTAACCTGCTTTCCAGCCTCAAGCATAGCCTTTACAAATGTGTATGCAGGCTCAACGCCTCCCATTGTCTCAACTACAATTCCAACCTCAGGGTCGTTTACAATTGTCTGATAGTCATGCACAATCGCATTTTCCATAGGGTCTCCCGGAAACTCACGAAGGTCTAATATGTATTTGACCTCAACTGGCTCTCCTGCTCTCTGTGCAATTTTTTCCTTGTTGATTCTTAATACTTCTACGACACCTGATCCAATTGTGCCATAGCCCATTACTGCAATTTTCATTTTTTCGATTACTCCCTAGCTATAATTTTTACATAATGTATTCCCTGCACGGCTTCTATGGTGCTTACCATCTTTTCCACGTCGCCAGTCTCTGGAAACACATCTACCGATAAGGTCAGTGTTGCAATTCCATTTACAGGAATCGATTGATGTATTGTCAAAATATTTGCATGACAATCCGCTATAGACTTTGATACCACTGATAGAAGTCCCGGCTCATCATCTACCTGAATCACCAATGTAACAGTTTTTCCTTTTTCATTTTCATGAAATGGAAAAATATCATCCTTGTACTTATAAAATGAGCTTCTGCTTATTCCAACCTGCTCAGTTGCCTCCTGAACAGACTCAACCTTTCCAGAATCTAAAAGGCGCTTAGCTTCAACTACCTTGAGCAATACCTCTGGCACTGCCTTCTTTTTAAGTACAAAGTAATTTGAACTCTCTGCCATGTACTACCTCCAAGATGTCATTTGTTTTGTGTTTGTCTCACAACGACATCTGTCTTTACCGCAAAGATTTTATCATATTAAAATACCCAATTCAACCCTGACTAAAGTACTAATTTGCAAAATTATGGTCTAGGCTTACCACATTCACTACAGAATTTACCCTGATTTACTGTGCCACAGCTGCAGGTCCACTCAGCCTGTGGTGCAGGCTTGCCACACTCACTACAGAACTTGCCAGTATTCACATGACCGCACTCGCATGTCCATGAGCCCCCTGCTGGTGCCTGATTTACAGGCTGGCTCATATTCTGCTGATTCATGCC
>CAVKUD010000010.1:15282-26411 GCA_963659315.1 Senegalimassilia sp.
ACTCCGAGGAAGCCCTGCATAGCTCCTGCCTCATTAGCACCTGCACTCTTTACAGCCTCAGACATGTTCTTGACCATATATCCCTGGGCTACAGCAGGGTCTGAGAGCATAGCACCCTCGTTTCTTGTGTTGATAAGTTCCTGGGATTTCTCATCATAAGAGATACTTGCAATACCTACAGCCTGTATCTCCATGCCTCGCATCTTGTTCCAATCCTCATCGAGAATCTGTGCCATGTATTTTCCAAGTTCAAGAGCCTTACTTGTAACAAATGATATTCTGGTTCCCTCTGCTGACATCTGGTTGATTGCCGACTGAAGTGCCTGCATAAACTCTGAGATATACTGGTCGTTAATCTCATCTATTTCAACGTGATCCTTATTTCTTGGAATTACCTCTGCATAAAACTGCAATGGATTTACAATCTTTATAGAGTATGTACCATGTGCCCTCAGGAAAAGTTCTGCATTATAAAAGGCATCAAAGTAGTTAATTGGCATACGGGTGCCAAATTTTATGCCTTTGATTTCCTGCATATTCACATAGAATACCTGCTGCTTCTGTGGTGTTCCTCCACCAAATCTGATACGGTTAAAGGTCTCCTTTACAGACGCTCCCAGCTCTCCATTTAACATAGATGGCATAGAAGAGCTGTCTACCTTATAGTAGCCCGGCTCTGCGGTGTAATCTATGACTTTTCCACCGTCAACAAGCATCATAAACTGGTTATCATAAACATGGATAATAGAACCGTTTGATACAGTATCCTTTGTACCGTTTACGTTCTGTCCTCTGTTGTAGAGCACACCTTTTGTAAAGACTGTGTGTTCTCCCATGTTGTCAGGCTCTATGGTCTCAAGCCACGCATCGCCAAAGCCGCCTTTAATCGCATCTCCTGTTGCTTTTAATATTCCCATTTTTCTCCTCCTGATTTTTCTTTATGTTTATAAATTTATTATATTGTACTTTATTTTTAAACATTAAATTTTAAGTTTAATATGCCTACTCCACATCACCCTCACCAAGTGATATCCACTTGAGATAACCATTTATAAATGGGTCTATATTTCCGTCAAGCACTGCATCTACATTGCCGACTTCAACATTGGTTCTGTGATCTTTTACCATAGTATATGGCTGCATAACATATGACCTTATCTGGCTGCCCCAGCCATTATCCGACACTTCACCTCGGATGCCTGCTGCCTTTGCAGCCTTTTCTTCCTCAGCAAGCATGTACAGCTTGGACTTTAACATCTGCATAGCCTTATCCTTGTTCATATGCTGCGACCTCTCATTCTGACAGGTTACAACTATTCCCGTTGGAAAATGTGTTATTCTGATTGCAGATGATGTCTTATTGATGTGCTGGCCTCCTGCTCCGCTTGAGCGGTAAGTGTCAATTCTTATGTCATCATCCTTTATTTCTATATCTATATCATCATTTATCTCTGGCATTACATCGCAGGATACAAATGATGTCTGGCGCTTTCCTGCTGCATTAAAGGGAGATATTCTCACAAGTCTGTGTACGCCTCGCTCTGATTTCAGGTATCCGTAAGCGTTATCGCCATTTACCTGAAAAGTGATGGACTTGATTCCTGCCTCGTCTCCATCCAGGGAATCCAAGACTTCAAGTGTATAGCCCTTTTTATCTGCCCATCTTGAGTACATTCTGAAAAGCATTGATGCCCAGTCACAGGACTCGGTTCCTCCTGCACCTGCATTAAGCCTGAGTATTGCATTATTGCCATCATACTCTCCTGACAGCAGGGTCTTCATTCGGATTGCTTCAAAGGTTGTCTCAAACTCATCGAGCATTTCCTGAATTTCTGGCACAAGGCTTGGGTCGTTTTCTTCATAGCCCATCTCTATCATGGTGGCTATGTCGTCATACTGCTGCTCAAGTCCTGCGTATGTTGCCACGTCATCCTTCATGCTCTTTAGGGTTTTCATCTTTTCCTGGGATACTACTGGATCGTCCCAGAAGTCAGGGGCTTCCATCTCACGCTCTAGTTCCTGGATTTTCTGCTCTTTGCCAGCCAGGTCAAAGTGAATCCCTCACTTCCTGCAGTGGGGACTTGTAGGTTACAAGTTTGCCCTTAAAATTGTCTAATTCTACCACAGTGTCACCTCTTTCCGCTTTCGCCTATATTCTTATATATTGTACCATAGTTTTGGCGATGGCACCTATATATTTTTTATCACATGAAGCAATATATGCTTTACCACAAAATCCTTGCCGTAAAGCCAAGATTTGCCTGATACCATTTTAAGCCTTTTATGATTAAAGCTGTTCTTCAAACGATTTGACAATGTTCGCATGCTGTTCTTCCTGCATCGGACAATGGATTGTCCGCTTAGGAAGGACAGCTTGCTACCATGGTCAAATGCGTTGAAGGACAGCTTCATCAAGGTTTAAAATGGTATCTGGCAAAGCTAGGGCTTTACTCTACGGATTTTGTGGCAAAGCATATATCGCTTCATGTGGGCTCTATGTTGTGTTGGTGCCATCATATACGTTATGAACGCACTTAATAATAAAATACTGGCAACATCTCATTCAAGCAAGCAAAACGTTACAACAACAATAATCTTATATGTTGCTAATCAGGCTTCTTATACACGCTTCTTAAACGCTTATGTATAAAACATAGAAACCATAAGATGAGCATAGCAACAACAGCTCCGCTGGTGTCAATCAGGACATCAGTAAATAGCCCTGCCCTGCCTGGCACAAACAACTGGTGAATTTCGTCTGTGCAGGCATAGATGAAGGCAATTTCTACTGACTTTAACTTAGAGCCAAGTGCCCCAAACCACAGCAAGGCAAGTATTGCATACTCTGTGGCATGGGCGAGCTTTCTGACTGGATGGTCTATTGCCAGCGCATATTTTTCCACCGTATCCTCATTCCAGCCCTTATCCATGACCTCGTTCACTGCGGTTACTACATATCTCCCTGCTCCATTGCTGAGTCTGGTTGATTCCGCACTTTTTTGCGCTGAGAAGGCAAATATTACAAGCATCCAGAGGATTGCCAGCCCCAGAAATATTTTTCTCTTCTTACTCTGCAAGCTTCTCATTCATTACCTCAATCGCTTTTTGAAGCTGATTATCGTACTGCATGTCATAAACTGTTCCGTCCGGGTCTCCGTACTCATAATCTATCTCTATATCCGGTGTGATTCCTACACCATGGATATAGTTGCCATTTGGTGTGAAGTATTTTGCAGTTGTCACCTTAAGTGCATCTCCATCTGACAATGGGAATATTGTCTGGACTATGCCCTTTCCAAATGTTGTTGTTCCAACAAGTGTTGCATAGTTATAATCCTGCATTGCTCCTGAAAAGATTTCTGCTGCACTTGCACTGTTTTCGTTACAGAGTACTACTATAGGATAATCAACGCAGGATGCGTCTGATGTATAGTCCTCCCGGTTGCCATATTTATCCTCTGTATATACGACTGTACCCTCTGGCAGAAGTCTGTCTAATATATCTACAACCGATGTCAGAAGTCCTCCCGGATTAGATCTCACATCCACTATGAGTCCCTTCATCCCCTGTCCTTCAAGGTCTTTCAGGATATCGTTAAACTGATCTGCTGTCTTGCTCTGGAATTCTGCTATCTGTATATAGCCTATACCACCATCCAGCATCTGTCCCTCTACACTTGGAAGCTCTACATTTCTGCGCTCCACATCCACTGTGAAGGTCTTTCCTGTTGACTCACGGTAGACCTCAAGGCTTACTGTTGTGCCTTCCTCGCCTCTTATTATCTGTACGAGGTCAGACACCTCCATGCTGGTTGCATCATTTCCATCAGCAGAAACAATCACATCCCCCTGCATGAGTCCTGCTTCTTCTGCTGGTGTACCCGAATATACTTTTGATATAGTGACAACCATTGTGTCCTTGTCCTGCGCCAGTCCTGCTCCGATTCCATAATATGTACCGGTTGTGCTTATCTGTAAATCCTGATACTCATCTGCTGTGTAATAGACTGTGTACTTGTCACCAAGGGCATCCACAAGCCCTGCATACATGCCATTTTTTAAATCCGACACGTCATACTCATCATAGTAATACAAGTCTATATACTGGGTTAATTCATTGAGCTTTGACACTGTATCTGTATCCAGAAGCTCCGTCTGGTCGCTTGCCCCCGCTGATGTGGTCTGGGAATTTCCCAGCTTATTTGACATTCCTATTACCATGTACTGACCTGTTATCTTACAGTAACCAAGCACAGAGCCTGCCAATATGCAGACTGACAGGACAGCTCCTATTACAAGGCCGCCCCAAAATCCAGGTTTCTTTCTTTTCTTTTTGTCCGAATCATCCTCGTTCATCATATCATTCTGGGCTAATTCAATCGATTCATTGGTAATCATTTCATCGTTATTTAATTTTTCATTATTAAATTCGTTATTATCCATATCGGCACTCCATTCCTGCATACAAAAAATTGCCACACTTACCATATCAGTGTGGCAACTTCTATTATTATACTAATCTTTTGTGAAAAATATATGTTATACTCTCAAATGTTTTCTGATTGTTATACGGCTTCCCAGAAATCCGATTCCCACGCCAAGTATAAGTGCAATCGGCACCAGTGTATGAAACATTGTTTTAGCCTCCACAAAGGTGAGCATCGAACCAATAAAGTTGAATTTATCGGCGATGTATACACATATCTTCTCGTATAGAAAATACAAAAGAATTAACGGAATAGCTGCTCCTATAAGCCCAATCACAATACCTTCCACTATGAATGGCGCCCTGACAAAATAATCTGTCGCACCTATAAGCTTCATAATGCCGATTTCTTCTCTTCTGACAGATATACCGACTGTAATGGTATTGCTTATCAAAAAGATTGCAACTCCAAGAAGTATCAGTATGATTCCTCCTGTTATATAGCTAATCAGCTTATTCAAATCTGAAAGAGTGTTTGCAACATCCTGAGACTGGTTTACTCTTCGCACACCATCTATTCCTGTTATATAATTTACAAGGCTGCTCTGCATTGATACATCATTCAGATATACTTCAAGGTTGGCTGAGTTTTCCAGTGGATTGTCTGTTCCAAAGGACTCTGCTGCCCCCTCATATCCATCAAAGTATTTCTGCTGGTATGAGTCCCATGCCTCCTGTGCAGAAATATAGTCAATCTTGCTGACCTCGCCTCTTTTTGCAATCTCATCCTTTATAGATAAAATCTGTTCTTCTGTTGTACCATCGTTAAAAAATACAGTTACTGCAACGCCCTGCTCTGCCTCATGTACCATACTTGAAAAATTGGTAAAGAGTATATAAAACAATCCAAACATAAATATGCAGGCAGCCATTGTAGCTATTGAAGCAAGGGAAAACATCTTGTTTCTGAAAATATTTTTAAAGCCCTGCTTAATTGAATAAAATATTGAACTAATCCTCATCGTCATCACCTCTTTCGCTGTCGCTTACGATAACGCCTTTCTTTACTGTGATGACTCGCTTCTTCATAACCTTTACAATCTCAAGGTTATGGGTAACAACGATAACAGTCGTTCCCTTCTCGTTAATTTCTTCAAGAAGCTTCATAATCTCCCACGCATTGTTGTTATCCAGATTACCAGTAGGCTCATCTGCAAGGAGAATCGCAGGCTCATTTATAAGTGCCCTGGCAATAGCCACTCTCTGCTGTTCTCCACCTGAAAGCTCCTTCGGGTATGACTTGTATTTTGCCGCAAGTCCCACCAGAGATAGCATCTTTGGCACCTTTTTCTTTATATGGTTAGTCGGTTCTCCAATTACTTTTTGCGCAAAGGCAATATTGTCATAGACATTTCTGTCCTTTAACAATCTGAAGTCCTGAAATACGACTCCAACCTTACGGCGATATTTAGGTACATGCTTTTTTTTGATTTTCCTTAGTTCTTTTCCGTTAACGGTAATTGTGCCCTCTGTCGGCTCAAGCTCCTTTAGGAGAAGCTTAATCAGTGTTGATTTTCCTGAGCCACTGTCTCCGACTATGAATACAAACTCACCGTCATCTATCTCCAGGTTAACATCATTCAGCGCAGGTATTCCTGCAGAATAAGACTTGCTGACATGTTCCAGTTTTATCATTATTTACTCCTTAATAATCCATCGTCTCCATATATTTCATATATTTAACTACCATAAGTGCAATCTTGAAGGTGATGGCATCTTCAAACACTCTCAGGTCCAGACCTGTGCTCTTCTGGAGCTTGTCCAGACGATATACAAGAGTATTTCGATGTATGTAAAGCTGTCTCGATGTCTCAGATACATTAAGACTATTCTCAAAAAACTTATTGATTGTGGTAAGTATCTCCTCGTCAAACTCATCCGGAGACTTGCCATCAAAGATTTCTTTTATAAACATCTTGCAAAGTGGAATAGGCAGCTGATAAATCAAACGTCCAATTCCAAGCTGGGAATATGCAATAATATTCTGTTCTTCAAAGAATATCTTACCTACATCAAGAGCCATACGCGCTTCCTTGTATGAACGTGATACTTCCTTCAGCTCATTAATCACTGTACCATAGGAAATATGCACTCCATTTCCATCGCCTCTGAAAAGATTTAAGATGACTTCTGCTGTTTTTCTCAAGTCGTCATACTGCTCATTCTCGGCAAGCTCCTTGACAACAATGATATTTTTCTCATCAACAGCAGTCACAAAATCCTTTGATTTTCCACCAAATAATGCCCTGATTTTCTCAAGCTCATTGCCATCCTTATCCCTGTTTGTCTCTATCAGGAATACAACACGTCTGACCTCAATATCAATATGAAGCTTCTTGGCACGATTATAGATGTCTACAAGCAGGAGGTTGTCAAGCAGCAGGTTTTTGATAAAGTTATCCTTATCAAATCTCTCCTTGTAAGCAACAAGGAGATTCTGTATCTGGAAGCTTGCGATTTTGCCTATCATGTATACATCCTCACTCTCCCCATAGGCGAGCAGGACATATTCTAACTGATGTTCGTCAAAAACCTTAAAAAACTGGCATCCATTTACCACCTGGCTGTCTGCTGGCGAATTCACAAATGACTGGGCAGATTCACTGAAGCTGTCCGCATCTGGAAATGTCGCAGCAAGAATCTTGCCTTCCACGTCTAAGACGCAAAGGTCTGTCCTTGTTATGTTCTTTAATCCATCAATTGTGTTTTGAAGTATCTGGTTGGAAATCATAGTATGTTCTCCTTATCCCCCGAATATTTACGTTAGTTTATATTGGTTTTGCATAAATACCTTTAATCATTTTAATACATTCGCACAAAAAAATAAAGAGGAAATGTTTTCTTCTTACACATTTCCTCTAATTATGTTTGTCACAAATTAGCTATTTTTAACTATATCTCACAGTTTATTATGCGTACTATGCTTTATTATATTCCTGGAAGCCCTCGCCAAGCACCTCTCTGACATCCTCTACTATCACGAAAGCATCCCTGTCCTCATCCTCTACTATCTCTTTAAGATGTGGAATCTCTCTCTTGGAAACAACACAATACAGGACACTCTTGTCCTCCTTTGTATACATTCCTCTGGCGCTAAAAGCTGTCACACCTCTGTCAAGCTCCTTCATGAGCTTGTCTGCGATTGCTTCATATTTGTCGCTGATTATATATGCTGCCTTAGACCACTTTGAGCCCTCTAATATGACGTCGCTCACCTTTGTTGTCACAAAAACTGCAATTATTGCATACATGGTCGGGCGGATTCCGAACTGGAACATACCCACAACAACTATTGCTCCGTCTAAAAACTGCATAATCTGTGCCGCATTTAAGTGCTTAATCTTAAGCTGCAAAAGCACAGCCACCATCTCTGTACCACCAGTTGTGGCATTACCTCTCAGGATAATTCCCAGACCACTTCCTGAGAACACAGCTCCAAATATAGCTGCTAAGAGGTAGTCTCCCTGGGCAAAGTCATTTGCTGGAAGAACGTACAGCCATACTGACAACATAACCGTTCCAAAGATTGTTCTGCCGACGAATTTTTTGCCCTTAAAAATATATGCCAGAATAAATACCGGAATATTAAGAACCAGGTTGGATACCCAAAGTGGTATACCTCCCTCAACAATTCCTGTTGTAACCGCCTTTATTATAATTGTCAGTCCTGTAAAGCCTCCTGTTACAAGACCAATAGGGTCATAAAAATTCTGGATGCCTATTCCAAGCAGTCCTGTTCCTATCACAATTATAATGTACGAAATAAGTGTTGAATGTTTCTTTGTTATCTCAGCCATTACTATTTTTCTTCCTGTTCCTTATATTCATTTATGGTTTTTGCCAATCGGTTAACCCTTATAAGCTTGCGAAGCCTCTGCCATATATTCCTGCTTTTTTTGCCAAACTTATCATCGCCCATGCCATACCAGAGGTTGGCACTGAGCTTGTCCTTGTTTTCACACAGAAAATGCTCCTGTGTCGGAGATGACATTGTGGATATTATGACATCTGGTGTCTCAGCATTAATCTCGTTTACCACAGCCTCGCCTCCGATTGCCTCGTCAGCTGCAATCTCTCCCACAATCTTAATCTTTGGGAATTCACCTGCAACCTTCTCTTCAAACCATTCTATATTTTGCGCATTGTCAGCCAGCAAAAATACAGTTTTATGATTACGCTCTATTCTTTTCATCAATTCATAAAAGAAAACATGCTCCTCTATCTCATGTTTCCGCTGCATGGTCTCCATACCAGCGGCTCTCAGAATCCCCACATCCGAGATAATAGTATAGGTCAGCGAAGCTATAAGCTCTTTCACCTGCTCATCCTCCGCCGCAAGAGATAAAGTATCCATGTCCACTTCCTGAATGCATTCAAAAATATTATCCCCCAACATTCTCTCAACATTCATAATCATTTCGCGGACAGTGTAATTATCAAGCTGTATTCCTGCTACATTTATTTTTTTAATCATACCCTTGAGTATACCAAAGCTTTTTTACTTTGGCAAGAAAGAAGATTGTGTCAATTGTCTATAATTGTTCGACAATTTTTATCCTTTTAATACGTTTTTTTACATTTCAAAAGTCAATATTATTTTGCAATTTTGTTACAGAATTGATAAATTTATTAGAATTTAATAAAACACACATTCGATTAAATCATGTTTTACACTGTGGATAAAGTGCATAACTTAGTGTATAACTCAAAATCAAGGCTTTTCCACTGGATATTTTGTGGATAACTTTGCACATATCCCCATGGTGGATTTTGGGGTTGTAATACTCGTCCAAAATTTTGTGCATTTTGTATATACGACATTATACTTCATTTATGTGTAGATATTCCTGACTTTATTTTATGTGGAATTGGGTGGGGATTTTCTACAAAAATAAGCCTTCTCTGGCTGCACGTCAAAAAAGGACTGCCACATAAGTGACAGTCCCTTGAATTTACATCTTATTCAATTTAGAAAATTCTACGAACACAAATGATTGATTTGTAGTTTGCAGGTGATGTGTACTTAATTCCTGTTGAAGGAGTACTAGCATGGATGATTGTATTGTTTCCGCAGTAGATAGCAACATGTCCACTGTAGCAGACGATATCACCTGGCTGCATCTCATCTACGCTTACACCATATCCAACGCTTCTCATTGCTGATGAGCTGTGTGGAAGTGATACGCCAAATGCTGCATATACTGACATTACAAATCCTGAACAGTCTGTACCATTTGTAAGGCTTGAACCGCCATATACATATGGGTTTCCAACGAACTGGGCTGCGTATGATACAACTGCTGATGCTCCTGTTCCGCTTGGTGCGCTGTATGAAGATGAAGCACTTGAGCTGCTGCTTGATGACTTACTTGCAGACTTAGCTGCTGCCGCTTTTGCAGCTGCCTCAGCTGCTGCCTGACGCTCTGCCTCTTCCTTTGCAAGTCTTGCTTCCTCTTCTGCCTTTGACTCTGCATATGTGTACTCTGTAGATAAGTCCACATAATCAGATGATACATATCCTGTTCCTGCTTCACATGTAACAGCTACCCATCCCTCAGTTGATTCATCTACAACTGTTAAGTCATCCTCGATTGGTACCTGCTCAATAATGCTTGCATCCTCACTTGCTGTCTCTCTGACATTAAGTGTAGTTGTATTAACAGTAGCAACTCGACGTCCAACGCTTCTTGCAAGCTCCTCGTCTCCTACTACTACATAATCGCTTTTTACATATCCTTCAACAGAACCAGAAGATATCTTGTACCATCCATTTTCCTCACCGAGAACTGTTGCTGCTGAATTATCATAAAGCTTTCCGAGTACTTCGCCTTCCTCGCTCGCCTCAGAACGGACATTTACATATCCTTCAACCTGTGCGATTGCTACATCTGCGTACTCTGATGTAACTGCCTCTGCGTCATTTTCTTCTACTTCTGCTGATGTTGCAACAACTGCATCACCGTTTAACATAACCTCAGATAATGCTGAAGCGACTCCAGCTGCTGGAATAGTTGATGATGCTACAACGTTAGCTGTATAACTTGCTACTCCCGCTGCAGGTGTGGCTGCCAGTGCTTCAAAAGAAACAGAGCCAAGTGCCATGACTCCTGTGAGCGCACACGCTGTAAGTTTCACATATCTTACTTTCATTTTGACCTCCAATAACTATATCTGCAAAAATTATTACGAATTTGTTACAAATATTACTTTGTCATAATAGCACAGGGATATATACGTGTCAACCCCTGTCCTTAATTACTTAACAATTTTTTCTAGGGTTTTCCTTGATTTTCCATCAAATTGATGATACATTAACTATACCGAAGTACTAATGTGCCATTTTTATATTATGAATGAAGGTGATTATATATGGAAATCGGATCAGTTGATGGAATTGCTTTAGCAGCAATGAACGTTAAGCAGGTTGACACGCTGGGTCAGGTAGGAACCGCAGTTTTATCAAATGCCATAGACCAGTCAGAGCTTATGGGACAAAGCATGATAAAAATGATGGAGCTGTCTGTTAATCCTGGAATTGGTGGAAATTTTGATATGTCAATTTAATATTTTTGTAATATGCTGACAAGCTGCCACCAGCAGTTTGTCTGTATACTAACGCATTATAAAAGGCTGGCCACAAAAG
>CAVKUD010000011.1:0-26074 GCA_963659315.1 Senegalimassilia sp.
GGATAGTAGTATCCACATTTTTGCCGTATATGTCCTCTCCGTCGAGCTTTACAGTACCCTCGATTCTCACGCAGTCCACCAGGTCATTCATCCTGTTTAAGGTCTTTAAAAATGTAGACTTTCCACATCCTGATGGTCCTATAAAGGCTGTGATTGCATTTTCTCTTATGTCCATATTTACGTTTTTCAGTGCATGATTTTCTCCATAATATAAGTTCAAATCCCTGACTGAAATCTTTACATTATTTTCCATTATTTATCCTCAAAATCTATTATTCTAATCTAATCGATTTACATCAAATTTCTTTGCCAGCGCCTTGGTTCCTAAGTTAATCAGGAATACTATGACAAGCAGGGTCACAGCTATACCAAAGGCTGTATCAAAATCTCCCTCACTGGTAGCTGACAGGTAGAGCTGTACTGTCATGGTACCGCCTGACCTGTGCATCTTTGGGAAGATGTCGCTTAAGCCATTTAAGAGTGCCTTGCCGCTTCCTGCCGTAAAGAGCAGGGCTGCTGACTCTCCCACGATTCGTCCAATAGCAAGGATTACTCCTGTTATGATTCCAGGCATTGCGCTTGGAAGAAGAATTGTTCTAATCGTGTGCCATTTGCCAGCTCCAAGTCCGATTGCACCATTTCTGTAGGAATCTGGGACTGTCTTTAACGCTTCCTGTGTATTTCTGGTAATAAGAGGTAAAACCATAAGTATTAATGTAAGTGAACCGGTAAGGAGCGAATATCCAAGTCCCAGTGTCTGTCCGAAGAACATCATGCCAAACAGACCAAAAATGATGGATGGTATACCTGATAAGGTCTCTGTGGCAAACTCTATAATCGTTACAAGCTTGCCAGGCTTTGCGTATTCATTCAGGTAAACAGCACTGCCCACACCTATAGGGGTGGCAATAATCATTGTAATTACAATAATGTATATTGTGTTTACGATATTTCCTGCTATACCCACAGTTCCGTGAAGTACAGATGTAACAGTTGTCAGAAACTCAAGGTTTACTGAACCTATTCCCCTGACCAGTACATATCCTATGATGCCTACAAGGAGGATAACTGAAACTGCTGCACACAGATATATTAGTCCGTACAGGATAATTTCTTTGATTTTTCTGGATTTTGCCATTAGTCATTACCTCCCTTTCGCACCTTTAAAAGGATAAGATTAATGATCATGATAAATACATACAGAACAAGTCCTACTGTAAAAAGCACCTGTCTGTGGACACCTGACGCATAACCCATCTCGCTGACAATCTGTGTAGTCAGTGTCCTGACTGAGTTAAATGGCAGTGGGATATTTACCGCACCTCCTGCTACCATGTTTATCGCCATGGCTTCTCCCAAGGCTCTGCCCACACCAAGCACAACGCCTGTTAAGATTCCAGACTTTGCAGCCGGAATAACCACCTTAAAGATTGTCTGAAGCTTTGTAGCTCCCAGGGCAAGGGAAGCGCTTCTTAAGCTGTCTGTCACTGCCCTCATGGAGCTTGTGCTGACACTGATTACAGTTGGCAGAATCATAACTGCAAGTACTATAATTGCAGACAGAAGATTTGCTCCTCCCGTAAACTGGTGGTCAGTGCTTCCTGCATATATTTTCTTTTCAAGTGAATACATAAAAGGATTGAGTATCATCATTCCGATAAGACCGTAGATAACGGATGGAATGGCAGCCAAAAGCTCAACTGCGCCTGATACTATGTTTCCTAATTTTTTTCCTGCAAGCTCAGACAAAAATGCTGCTGTCAGAAGTCCAATAGGTACTCCAAACAGTACAGCCGCTGCTGTGCCTACTATTGAAGATAAGATTATGTAAAAAATACCAAAGGATGGTTCACTTGCTGTCGGTTTCCACACCTTGCCAAATAACAAGTCAAGTACCCCGACTTCTTTAAACGCCGGGGTGCCTTTCATTATCATGTAGACTGTTATTGAGCATACAGCAAGTATAGCTATCGCCGCACATATCAGGAAAATGATTTGTGCTGTTTTTTCTATAACTGCTTTCGCTTTCATATATGCTCCTTTTATTCTGGAATGATAAGTCCTACAGAAGAGATTACATTCTTTCCTTCATCAGAGTTTACATAGTCAAACCATGTCTGGACTAACTCATTCTGCTCTGAGATTTCACCATTAGTAGCCATTACGAATGGTCTTGAGAGAAGGTAATCTCCAGCGAGAATGTTCTCCTCTGTTGGTGCAACACCATCAAGTGCTACTGTCTGAATTGTGTCATCTACTACATCAAGTGATACATATCCGATTGCACCAGGGGTAGCAGCAACCTTTGCAAGTACTCCACCTGTTGAGTCAAGCTCCTGTGCATACTGACAAGCATCTGCAACATCAAGGAGTTCCTCGAATGCATCTCTTGTACCAGAACCTGCTTCTCTACCGATTACTACGATTGCCTCATCCTGTCCGCCAAGCTCGCTCCAGTTTGTAATCTCGCCCTTGTAAATCTTAGCAAGATCCTCTGCTGATACATCTGTAACCTCATTGTCCTTGTCTGTGATAACAGCGATTCCGTCAATTGCAACTACGTTTTCTACAGCGCCTGCTGAAGTTTCCTCATCCTTTAAATGTCTTGAAGCATTTCCGATGTCGATGCTTCCTGCTGCAAGTGACTCAAGTCCAGCACCTGAACCTGTGTACTCAACTGTTACTGAGATATTTGGATATTTCTCCATGAAGCTCTCTGATAATGCTTCACAAAGCTTTTCCATTGATGTACTTCCAGCAAGTGAAATAGATCCACTTAAATCTGAAGAAGCATCTGATGTGCTTGCATCTGTTGTAGTATCTGTACTCTGATTTGCATCAGAAGAAGCATCTGTGTTTCCTGCATCTGTGCTGCCACATCCTACAAGTCCGAATGTCATCATGCTTGCTGCAACGAGTAATGATAAAATCTTTTTCTTCATAATTGGTTTTCCTCTTTTCTTTCAACTCATTTCGTTTACAGGCTATATATTATATGCCCAATGTAAAAACAAAAATCATCAGTCTGTAAAGCTTATGTAAAAAGAATTAGAAACAAAAAATACCCATCGACAGGCTTTTTAATAATCGTCGAAGCTTGTCGATGGGTTGATACTTTTCTATTTAATTAATACTCTATGCTTAAACATGCAATTTTGCAAATCACTCAACCTGTCCGCTGCACAAATCTACGAAATAATCCAGAGCCTCCTCCTCTGAGCCCAGCTCTCCTGCCACATATTTGTTGACACATGAATACCAGTTTGTAACAATGGCAGGACTTATCTGCCCCTCATTGATACATTCAAGCTGTTTTTTCTCTGGGTCTAATACATCCTTGTAGGTCTCCACATCATTTGTCTGCTTTGCCACAGATGGAATACCCTTTATGTCAGCCATGGTGTTTATCTCATCCCTTGTGGCAAGGAATCTGATAAACTCAATGGCATAATCATAATCGTCGCTGTCCTTATTTACAGCAAAGCCAAACCATGGCTCCCTGTACACATAGGCTCCCTTGTCTCCCAGTGGCACATCAATAAAGGTATACTCAAAGGGATTTGCCGAAAAGGTCTCTGATTTTGACTCTCTCTTTTTCATGCCGCTGACCTTCTCAGTGTTGCATACCCAGAATGGTACGTCTCCCTCGAAAAAGCTTAAAATGGCACCATCATAGTTATCCTCGGGATAATTGGCATTTACAGCCTCATCCGTAAAGCCGCCATCCACTATATCATCTATCTTGTCAAAGACAGTGAGCAGGGCATCCGCTCCATCCCTGTCTCCACTTGTGACGCTTTTGTACAAGCCCTTTTCATCAAGAAGCATATCATATACCATGCTCTCTGTAAGCTCTGCATATACCTTACTGTTTGGTGCCTGAATCGGAGTGTAGCCCTTTTCCTTTAATACTGTGAGGGCATTTATAAACTCATCATAGGTCTGTGGCACAGATAGACCCTCGTTCTCAAGCAGGGTCTTGTTCACTACCACACCATATATATTCTGTCCCATGGGTATTGATGACAGCTTATCATCATGGTAGCCTGCTTTTAGCATTTCCTCATCTATATCGCTTAAGTTGATATCCTCCTTTGACAAGTCCGCACAGTAATTCACCAGCTTATCTCCCAGCCTGTCAAAGCATTCCTCAGAGGTCATTAATATGTCAAGCTCCTTATTAGAATCTATATATTCCTCTATACTGTCGATTCCAGTCTGCTCATAGCTGAAGGTCACATTAGGATAATACTCATTAAAGTCCGCTGTCACCTGGTCTAAGGCTTCAAAATTTCCGAAAAAGCCTACTGTGCTAAGGTCAAGGCTCGCCTCTGTATCAAGCCTTGGTGTAAATACATTTTCCTCCTCTTCCTTGCCGCATCCTGCCGTACCGATTAAGGATAAAAGCAATATTCCTGCCATCCCTGCACTTAAATATTTCCGTTTCATTATTTTCCCCTTCCTGTATATTACAGTTCTCCGTTTCTTATCTTTCCAAGACATGTCACCAGCCTGCCTATATCTATAGGCTTGGCAATATGGTCATTCATGCCGCACTTAAGACATTTCTGTACATCCTCCGCAAAAGCATCCGCCGTCATTGCAATTATAGGAATAGACTTAAGCTCCTCATCATTCATTGACCTGATAAGCTCTGTAGCCTCCCTGCCATCCATGACAGGCATATGCACATCCATAAGGACAGCGGCATATGTGCCTATCGGTGCCTTCTTTAACATATCCACACAAATCCTGCCATTTTCTGCATGGTCACAGGTCACTCCCTGTTCCATCAGCAGCTCATTTATAATCTCCCAGTTCAACTCATTGTCCTCTGCCACAAGCAGGTGCATGCCAGCTATGCTTTCACGCTCTGCCACATTGGACTCGGTATCCCTGTCAGCTTCCATAATTGGGAAATCTATGGTCACTGTAAAGGCTGTGCCCTTTCCCGGCGCACTGTCGCACTCGATTGTACCCTCCATCAAATCAACCATCTGCTTTACAATAGCAAGACCAAGTCCGGTACCCTGGGTACTGTTAACCTGGGTTTTAACTTCTCTGGAAAAGGTATTGTACATGTTCTTCTGGAATTCCTCTGTCATTCCTATTCCAGTATCCTTTACATAAAATACAAGCCTTGTGGACTCTGCCTTGCCTGGAATATCCTCCTCATGTACATAAAGCTCTATCTCCCCGCCTGTGTCCGTATATTTCACAGCATTAGACAGGATATTCATGTATATCTGGTTTAACCTCATCCTGTCTGCAAGTATGTATCTATGAGGCAGGTCACTGTATCTGCTCTTTAAAATAATACCCTTTTTAGTTATATTCTGTTCCAGAATCTCCATCAAATCGTGCATCAGCTCATCAAGAGATACCCTCTCTGGATTGAGTGACAGCTTGCCGCTCTCTATACGGGAAATGTCAAGCACATCATTTATGAGGGTTAAGAGCTGCTTGCCCGAATGCAGTCCCTTGTGCATACACTGTCTGACATAGTCTGCATCTTCTGAGTTTTTCTGGGCAATTTCCATCATGCCAAGCACAGCGTTAAGCGGCGTCCTGATGTCATGGGACATGGCAGACAGAAACTGTGTCTTTGCCTTGCTTGCCTGCTCTGAAATCCTGGCAGCCTCACGGAGCCTGTAGTTCATTCGGATTAGGTAAGTGCCATCTATTGCAATAAGCAGCAAGAGGGTGCCACAGACCAGAAGTACTATATACCATGCGTCTGTGGAGGCATTCAGCTCATCAGCGTCCACCACACCAAGAATATCCAATGAAGAATTATCCCCAAAGGATGAATAGTACCACAGGCAGGTGGTGCCCCTGAAGTTTTTCTGGGTCAGCAATCCACTATCCGTAGTCTGGAGCTGCTCTTTCAAATCATCCACTTCATTATAATTATCCTGATAATTGTAGCCACGGATATACTCTGTAAAGCTTATTGACTTCATGGAAGGGGACTGGATGACATAGTCACCATCCCTGTTTATGATACCAACCTCAGCAGATGTATACTCCACTGGAAATACCCATGACTGCCTGATAGTCTCTGTAGGCACAATCCTCAGTATCAGATAATCCTTTGTACCATCATCAGTCCTTAGTGTCACCCTTGTTCCAATTCCCACACCTGTAGCCTTGGTCTCGTCCAGATAATATTTTCCCAGCACAGCAAACTCATCACCTGTTCCATTGAAAATATCCTCCATGGTGTCTGCAAAGCTTTTTTCATATTCAACTATAGAATCCTTGTATCTGGCATATGTGTCTATCTCTTCCTCCCCTTTCGGATAGTAAGAAGAGTATGCCTCAAATGTGTCCATATCAATGATATGGGCAAAGCGCTCTGAGTTGGTATTGATATTTCTCAGAAAATCCAATGCCTCCTCAAGAGTCATATCCTCCTCTGAAATATAGTGCGCCCAGTTCTGCACATAACCACGCTCACTGTTCAGATAATTGGTGGATACCTGTTTCAAGGATTCTATCGTCCTGATAAAATCCTCTGTCTTTGCCTCTTTTTGATTTGTGTTTATCTCTCTGGAATAAAAAACTGTGGCTGTTAACATCACTGCTACCAGCACCACGTTGCATATTAACAGCACAAGCTTTACCTTTTTATCCCCTTTTTTGACTATTCTATCCATGCTGTATTCCTGAGCCCTCTGCTCATTCTTATAAATTCACCCAATAAGTATATAGGTATATTGTACCAATCCGCACAGATACAGTCAATCAATATAAACGATTCTCATGTTTATATTAAGCTGTTGAGAATGTACTCGACATCCACATCTCTCTCCAGATGCTCAGGTGTCCATGGTATGTACTCATCCACACCTACTCCCTCTGCCATCATATGTACTCCCTTGTCTATGTAGGTTAGTCTGCTGGTCGGGTACATCAGGCGGAAATCCCCATAATTTTCAAATGCCACATTTGAATAATCCATAATTCCCATTGTAGGTCTTCCCACCACTGTAACTTTTGGAAATGCACCAAGCACAAGAACGCAGTTATCACCAGACGAACCGCAATCCTCATCTGTGATTACGAATACCCTCTCAACCTTGGTGTCTCCTGTATATGGCAAATCAATGCTGTCACTGCCATCGTCCTCTGATACTGTAATGAAGCCTTTTCCGCAATTTCTGTCAAGCTCTTCAATCATATTGTTTAGCATGGCTTTGCTTTCTTCTGGAATATCCTGACTGACATACTCTTCGATACTTTGCTTTCTGATTGCACAATTTCTCTTTGAGAAATTAATCTCCATACCACCTTCTGAAAACTTATTGCTCTTAAGCTTTACATCCTTACATGCCACGCCTTCTGGCAGGCAGTATCTGATAAGTGGAAAGAAGGCTGAATCTGAGCCGCCTGCATTTCCCCTTACATCAATAATAAGATATCTGGAATTATCCATCTTTTCCTTATTCTGATTATACATCTTAACTATGGCTGGCTCATTGTCAAAGTCTGCCAGATATATGTATGAAACCTCATCATTTATCTGCTTATAATAATACTTCCTGTCATCCTCTGCATCCTTGTAATCACTAATATCTATCTCATATGTATATTCATTTCCAGCTTTATCCAGACAGGTCAATACCTTTGCATATTTTAAGACATTTTTCCAATGTGGTGTCTGACGCTCCTCTGGCTGATTATAGAAGAACTCTGCGTTTGCCCTATAAAATTCCTCAACGCTCATTCCATCTATTTTAATAATTCTATCACCGACATGTATAGGCTCATCCTCCCCGTACACATCGACTACATACAGAGTGTCACCATATCTCCTTACTTTAAAGTGGATTCCAAACATGCCATTTTTTCTGAATGCCAGATGTCCTGTCAGCCCAAATCCTGCCAGATATGACGATACCAGATGTACAAAGTCATTGTCGTCCATGTCCTCACTGATTTGCTCTATGTAAGGGGTTGGGTCGGCTCCCTGTGTGTCCTTGCAGGAGGCTGAGTCCTCATGCATTATTTTTACTATGTCTTCAAAGATTTCACGTTTTTTCATAACTGCTCCTTTTTTATTTTAAATTCTACTTTTTGCACCTTGTTAATTTTAAAGTGCAAAAATTGCACTTTTACCTCAAGACAAAGTGAACGCTCACAGGCTCATCCTCAACCTGTAGATTAATCCTATATTCGCCTGGCTCAAGTGCTCCATACAACAACTCCCAGTCAAAATCATGCTCTGTACTTCCTTCAACAGCAATTGTATACGCAACCGATTTGAATCCGTAATCCCCATCTATCACAGGGTCTGCTTCCTTCCATTCGTCCCCATCTTTCTTATCGATGGTAAACGATTCTCCAAATGTGAGTTCATCTGTGATAGACGCATCCCTCCTTGTGAATACAAGGGTAGCACTTGTAGATGTTATGTTCTTTGCTGAGACCTCCAGCGAATACCTGTCAATAAAGGATTCGGCATCATCCACGCCACAGCTTCCATTGGCGCCTTCCATCTTGGCAGTCTCAGAGCTTACTATCTCTGTAGCTTCCGTGGTTGATAAGATTTCTATGCTATCAGGCTTATTTATCTGGGCTGGATATGTCTCGCCCACATTTCCATCAAAGGTTATCCTGACGCTTTCGCCCACCAGATAATTCTCAGGATTATCCACAGGAACAATTATCTCGTCAGTCATTTTATACTCGGCTTCCATTACCTTTACAAGGATTGTGCTGTCGTTCACTTCATCAATCAGACCTACAAAGAATGTGTTTTTTCCCTTGCTGTCACTGCCACATGCTACAAACAGCATACTTATCAACATTATAAGTGCAAAAAGAAAACTGCCTTTCCATTTTTTGTTCATAATTTTCCTCCCAATTATATCCCATACCTTATATCCTGCATTTATATAGTAGCCTATATTTTGTGTACCCGCAATATAGTACAGAAAATCTTCCACTGGCAGTTTTTCTTGCATGCTTAGGCATAAAAAATGCTCCTGACAAAAATCAGGAGCATTACCATTTCTTTTGTTAGGTTCCTTGTTTTTCAGCTTATAGCCTATTCGGGAGAGCGAACCAACTCTCATTTGGGAACTCCAATCGTGAGCCGAACGACCACGACCTTCTTCGTTCAATAAAATAATAGCAAATTTCTATCTATCCACATTCAAAACATCCAGCACTTCACGCACATTGTTTGCAGTCTCCACAATACTATTTGACGCAGCCGCCATCTCCTCTGTTGAAGCAGCAAGTGTCTGTGTTCTGCCATTGACCGCATTGATAACCTCAAGCAGCTCGCTTGTCTCTTTTCTGATTTGCTGAACTGACTCAAGTACCCTTGTCTGGCTTGCACTGCTCTTGCTGGCTGTCTCCTTGGAATCCTGCGCCAGCTTGTTTATCTCATCAGCTACAACCGCAAAGCCCCTGCCGGCTTCTCCTGCTCTGGCAGCCTCTATGCTGGCATTGAGCGCCAGAAGGTTGGTCTGTGAAGCTATTGATACAACCTCTTCGTTATTGTTGCTCAGCTCTTCTATGAGCTTGCCAATCTCAGCCATTGCTCCGTCCAGCTCCTCACAGAAATTAGCCACATTTTGTATGTCACCAGTGATTCCTGTGCTCTCCTCTGCATTGCTCTCATTGCCTTTTACCATGTCCTCAACTGACTGGTAGAGGTTTTCAAACAGCTGATTGACAGTGTTAATTGTATCTGTGATAACATCCTGCTGCTCTACAATCTTATTTTTCTCTTCCTGAACTGTATTTGCAAGCTCTAAGGCATGTTCCTTCTCTTTTTCTACATCTGACTTTACATAATGGATGCAGTTTTCCCTCTTATTAAAGCCATTATATATCGCAGTAGCCATAAGCTCGCAGGTCTCATAGCCACAGCACTCACAGTTGATTTTTCTGGACTCGGCGGTTGTCTTATCCATGTCAATATACACTGCTTCAAGCTCTTCCTTTGAAGGTATCTTATAGCTGCAATCTGCTGAACGGTCTGTGTATTTTCTCAGGTAATCGTCCAGATTAAGCTTGGCAAACTGCTTGTTGAGCCTTGCAAGCCTCTGGGTAGGAGTGAGTTTCTTAGACCAGGCACTTGCCTTGCCATCCTTCTTGCTCTGAGCCTTGATAAGCTGTATGTTGTAGAGGGCATCGTCTGTTGCTGCCTTACTTTCCTCAACTGCAGTTCCGTACAGGCATCCCATGCCACAGTTTAAAGCATCTATAAAAAGCTCCTTGTTCATGCTCTTTGCGATTTTATCCTTGTTCTTATCCAGATATTCATAGACGTGCCTCTCGCCCTCTATTTGTCTGATGTATACATCCTCGCCAAGGAACCAGTACACATTTTCCTTAAGTCCTCCTGGCATTGGATAAATGGAGCCAAGTCCATACTCTATCTCATCTGTGGAGAAATCACCTCTCACATTGTGGTCTCTGACATACTTCATCAGGTGGTCAAAGGTCACATTATATGATATAACCCCATTGTTATTCGGGTCATCAATCTCAGCCTTCTTGGCTATACACGGGCTGATAAATGCCAGCTTATCGCTGACTCCCATTTCCTTCTTTGCATATATTGCTGCGCACATCATAGGGCTCTGCACTGGAAACAGCTTTGGCAAGAGCTCCGGTGCGTATCTCTCTATGTAGCCTACAACGGCTGGGCATGGCTGTGATATGCCGCCCTTAAAATTATATTTCTGCACATAATTGAGGTATCCCCAGGTTGTAATATCCGCGCCAAAGGATACGCTTATTATTCTGTTTACCCCAAGCTTCTTTAAACCGCCTAACACGCTCTCGTACTCTGACATATAGTTTGCCTTAAATGCCGGTGCGAGCAGGAGGGATATCTTAACTCCCTTTTTCAAGTCTTCAAAGAATCTCTCTGTATCATCATTGAACTCTCTGGCATGATGCTCACAGGCATCTATGCAGGCTCCACAGGCAATACATTTAAGTGGGTCTACTTCTATGCGGGGATTTCCCTTTTCCTCGACAGTTTTACAAGCACCCATACAGCTGCAGGCTCTGATGCACTTATTACATCCTACGCATAAATCATTTGTATACACTAACCCCATATTCTACCGCTCCCAACTATGTGTAATTTTTCGCCTTAAGGCTTGCTCTCTGTAGTAATATGGTACCATTTCAAGAGGAATCTGTCTACCAGAAAAGCGCAAAAAAAGAGCTAATACGTGAATTATCAATCGCATTAACTCTTTAATCTTTTTAAGCTTTATCTCATTAAAACGCAGAAAACTACTATAAAAACCACAATAGCCACAGTGTTTACTATAGTGAGGGCTGTATTAATCACAGTAAGCTTCTTAAGCTTTGCTGTCTGGTCTGCCCCCTCCGGCTTAGCCTTAGAATCCATAGCTGTCTGCAAGAGAAGCTCCATATGTCTCTCTACCTTTGCCATACAGCTTTCACAGACTATGCCGTTTTTCGCATTCTCACCACACAGCATACAGTCAGAAGGCTTCTCCCCGAGGCTCATGGATGTAAGCCTCTTTATATATTTTCTGCCATAGCTGGTGCGCTGAAACACCCTGTTCTTTTGTACTTTTCCTAATATATGATTGATGTCCTTTGGATTGCTGCAATCGTACTCCTTTGCAATCTTGCAGATACCGTCAATCACATTTCTCTCATCGTTTTTACTCATTATTCTTCTCACAATATATGTACTGGACTTTTATTATACCAACCGAGCCTGCCATGCACATTTTACAGGCACAGCCAGCTGCTATATTAGTAAAATTTTACCATATGTCCTGCAATATTACAAGAAGCCTGAATCTTCAATTTCTCCCCTATTCTACGTTCTTTAATGCCTGATCCATAGGAATTTTCTTAATTCTTCTGAAATCTAAGAACATTACTATAAGGTAGCCGATGAGTACAAAACCAAACATCTTGACATATCCAACAGGTTTTACCCTGAAACTGAACCAGCCACTGTAGGTCTTAAGCATGGCTCTCCACACATAGTTCATTATCTGGGAGCCAAGAAAAACGCTGATTAAATCTGATACTATGACAACTATAGTTGTGGAAAGCAGATAAAGGCTTGCTATCTCACGGTTTTCATAACCCAGTATCTTGGTCATCGAGATTGCATTTTCGTTTTTCTCAATGATAAGCTTGGTGAGCAGATAGATTAATACTGCGGAAAGCAGGATACAAAGCACCTGGAAATAAGTCATGTATGAGCCCATAGAATGGTCAAGCTGGTTCGCCATCTTGGTTATGTCCTCTATGGTAATTATTGTTGCTACATTGTCCTCATCTATATCGTCAAGCTTTTCATTGCTCAGGAAGCCGCTGAACTGGTTCTCCTTAAGCTCAAAAGTCTGGCTGAAGCTGTCGATTGGCATAAACACAGCAAGGCTCTGGCACTTGTCATACAAGCCCACTACCTTGAAGCTGTAGCTCTTGCTCTCATACTTGGCATCCAGTGAAATCTCATCCCCTACTCTGATGTCGTACTTGTCTGCAAAGGTCGCAGAGATGTATGCCTCGTCACCCTTTAAGTCCTTTAAATCTGATATATCCACATAGCTGCTGTCATCTGCTATACCATATACAGATATTTCTTCACTGAAATTGTCTGTATTTTCCACAAGGGATGTCATGTCAAACTTCTCAGCATTCTTGACATCTGTGGTTATGGCATTGCCGTCCTCATCCTCATAGCTCTTTAGCACATACTGGTAGTCTGCAAACATCATACTCTCTGTATTTTCCTTGTAAAAAGCAAGTGTGTCCGGCATACCGACCGCCATGGCAAGCATAATCATTACAAAGAGGATTCCCACAAATAAAATCAGGTAATTTGCCATATTCTGGAACATGATACGCAGACGGAAACGACTTATAAATTTCCATCTAGGCAGTCTCATTGCCTTTTTCTTTTTGCTCTTCTTCAAATCATGTCTCAAGAACTGTAGTGGTGTGTGCTGCATCATGGTAACTATGACAATGAGGTTTACAACCAGCATCAATATAACAGGAACAAGGGTGGTCTTTACAAAGGCATCCGAATTCCAGATTGTCACATAGGTCGGCAGACTGTAGCTGTTGTAATACATGCCAACTACTACTCCCTTAAAGAGGCTGTAGCCTAAGACATTTCCAACTATTGCTGCAACGATTGTAACAAGCACAGGCATTGAGATATAGTGGCGCACAAGCTCCCCCTTTGTATATCCAGATGCTCTGAGAGTTCCGATTGCTGAGCTTTCCTTTGCTATAGTATTACTGATTGTGACTCCGAATATAAAGGCAATAATTACAATAAGTATGTCAAGAAGCACTCCACCCATTGCCTCATCTGAACCCATGTCATCTGTTGCAAAATTAATTGCAGGGTTTGAGTAGGCTGGCACATAGTCAGAAAGCTCATTGTCAGCTACAACTGTCTGGGTCAGAAGAGCCTTCATAAAGTCATCTGACATGGTCTTTTCCGCTGTCTCATCCTCTGGCTCATCTGTGTACTGCCATGCGTATGAATAGTGGACTGGCTTATTTAATCTTGCAAATCCATCATCTGTAACCATAGCCACATCAAATTTTAAGGCATCAAACATAAGGTCTGTTGCCTTCTCGTGAAGTGTAGAATAATTCACATAAGCAATGAGTCCTACAACCTCATACTCATTTCCACTTACAGCGATTGTGTCTCCCACCTTGACACCTACATTGTCGGCGTGCATTCTGTCGATTGCAATCTCATTTTCGTTTTCTGGCAGCCTGCCGTCCAGTATACATGCCTGATTGATATAATCAGTCTGTGGGAATACCCTGATAGTACCATCTAATGTACCATCGTTATTGTAGTCCTCATCTTCATTTCTGAAGAAGCTCTCATATACAGTTACAGGATGTGCCTTAAAATCTTTGTCATCAAGCTCGTACTTTTCCCTGGCATCATCATACTTATCGTCGATTTCATCCTGTACCTTATTCCATGCCTCCTCATAAGCCTTGTCATAGGCTTCATCATAGGCACTGTCGTAAGCCTTCTCATAAGCACTGTCATAGGCTGACTGGTAGCTTCCGTCCTGCTTTGCGGACTCAACTGCTGTGCTTACCATAGCCTCCGCACTTGCCTCGTCAAGCCCCATAGCCAGTATACTCTGCTTTACCTGTGCCTCAAACTGGCTGTCAAATTCGTCCTTAAACTTCTGGTCAAACTCACTCTTGAACTTATCATCAAATTCATCTGCAAATTTATCGTCAAGCTCATCCTTTGCCTTGTCCAGATAATACTGCTTTACGTCTGCCTTATCTCCTGTCTCAATGGCAGAGATTAAGGCGTCATCTGCCTTTTTATCCAGCTCAAAGTGTCCATCCTCCCTGTGGTACCTGGCCTTGCCCTCAGAGGCTGATGTCATCATGCTTTCGTTGGCTACATACATTCCAGACACAAAACCGATTGTCAGTACCAGGAAAAGGAATACTACCAGATACTTTTTCCAGTCACCCATCAATTCCTTTGGTATTCGTTTTATGAGTGGATTGCGTACCTTCTTTTTCTTCATACTAATCACACTCCTTACCACTCAAGCTCTTCTGCTGACAGCTTGTGCTCATTGATATCGTTGTGCCTTACCTCTCCATCACGGAGCTTAATCACATGGTCTGCCATATTTTTGATTGCCTCATTGTGAGTTACCATGATGATTGTATTGCCGTATTTTTTGTTTACATCCTCTATAAGCTTTAAGATTTCCTTGGAAGTCTTGTAATCAAGGGCTCCTGTAGGCTCATCGCAGAGTAAAATATCAGGATTCTTGACAATAGCCCTGCCTATTGATACTCGCTGCTGCTGGCCTCCTGACAGCTGGTTTGGTAATTTGTAGCGGTGCTCGTAAAGCCCCAAAGTATGTAAGAGCTCGTCTATATCCAGCGAGTCATCTGACAGGTAAGCTCCTACCTCGATATTCTCCTTTACATTCAGGTTGCCAATCAGGTTATACATCTGGAATACATAGCCCAGGTGCTTTCTGCGGTACTGGGTCAGCCCCTTCTCATTCATATCCTCAAGCTTATCTCCATTTATTGATATATAGCCTGAGTCAGCCTTGTCTATGCCGCCTATGATATTTAAGAGTGTTGACTTACCTGAGCCTGATGGTCCCAGCAAAACACAAAACTCGCCTTTGGCAACAGAGAAATTCATTCCTCTAAGTACCTCCTGGCGAGTCTCTCCGCTTCCGAATCCCTTTTTTAAATCTACAATTTCAAGAAATTTTCTTTCTTCTTCTGACATAATTACCCCTTTCCATGAAACTTTTGTAATATATGGCTTACATTTGTTTCATCAGACTTATTTATGTTAGTTTTAACTAATTCACTTGAATTATAACATATCTTCATCTGTTGACAAGGGGAATATTAAAAAAAGTGTGCCCAAAAGCACACTTTTTTATCATGTCTATTATAATTCCTGGTTATCTAAGAGGTTTGTCATGCTCTTTACACCTGTAAGAATGGTTGAACCATTGTGTAAAAGTGCAGAGCTTGATGGTGACATAATACCACTTAAGCCTAAAGCAATTAATGTAGAGTTGAAGCCTATGACAAATCTGTAGTTGCTGTGAATCCTATCCATAAGGGCAGCACTGATTTTTCTCATAGTTACAAGTCGCATGAGATTGTCTGTGGAAATGGTAATATCCGCAATCTCTCTTGCGATTGCTGCTCCTGCCTCAATTGCCACTCCTACATCTGCCTCTGAAAGTGCAGGGGAATCATTGACACCGTCACCTATCATAATGACCTTGTGCCCAAGCTCTCTCTGCTTCTTGACATAGGATGCCTTATCCTCTGGCAGCACCTCTGCGTAAAACTCATCGATACCGATTTTGTCTGCAACAGCTCTGGCTGTCTTTAGATTGTCACCTGTCATCATGCAGATATTCTTGATGCCAAGCTTATGAAGCTCCTTCATCACAAGTGCAGCCTCATCCCTGACTGGGTCAAATATACAGAGCACTGCTGTGAGCATGCCGTCTATTGCCAGGTATATTCTCGAATACTCTGGCTTTATAGTGTTAAGCTTGTCCTTTTCATCTGCTGGAATCTGACAGCCCTCATCCTCTATTACAAAATGATAGCTTCCGATTACAACCTTTTTCTCTCCGATGTAGCTGCTGACACCATGGGCTACTATGTACTCAACCTTTGAGTGAAGCTCCTCATGGCTTAAGTCCTTTTCCTTTGCCCCATCTACTATTGCATTTGCAACAGAATGTGGATAATGCTCCTCAAGGCAGGCTGCCACTCTTAACATCTCATCTGGATCTTCACCACCAAAGGTGATAACCTCCATGAGCTTTGGTGTAGCGTAGGTCAGGGTACCAGTCTTGTCAAAGACTATTGTATCAGCCTCTGCCACAGCCTCCATGAATTTGCCGCCCTTTATTGATATGCCGTATTCTCTTGCCTCACGGATTGCCGAGAGCACTGACAATGGCATAGACAGCTTCATGGCACATGAGTAATCAACCATGAGGAAGGACAATGCCTTGGTTACATTTCTGGTAAAGAGATATGTAAGTCCAAAGCCTGCCAGACTGTATGGTACAAGAGAATCAGCCAGGCGGTATGCCTTTGCCTCAGTGTTTGACTTAAGCTTCTCTGATTCCTCAATCATCTGGACAATCTTATCGTACTTTCCGTTTCCAGACTCCTTTGTGACCTCGACTATGCACTCGCCCTCTTCTACTACGGTTCCTGCATATACATAGCCATCTACCTTTTTCACAACAGGCTCAGACTCACCGGTCATAGTAGACTGGTTTACAGTCATCTCTCCACTTATTACCTTGCCGTCAAGTGGAATAATGTCTGAGTTTCTAAGGATAATGTGGTCACCCTTTTTAACGGTGCTGACACTTACCTGGATTTCTCCATCCTCAGTGCTAAGCCATACCTTATCCACCTGAAGTGACATAGACCTTGCCAGGTCTCCTATGGATTTCTTTCTCGTCCACTCCTCTAATATCTCACCGGTATCAAGGAGGAACATAATAGATGATGCTGTTGCAAAATCCCTTCTGGCGATAGATGCTGCAATAGCGATTCCATCCAGAGTCTCTACCTTTAAGTGTCCACTGCCAAGAGCCTTTGCGGCCTTTATGAGAAATGGCACACTTTTTACTAGGGTTCTTGCTACAGATATAGGTGTCGGCAGGAAAAGCTTGTACAGGTTATGCTTTAAAACCTGCATTATGAATTTTTCCTGATACTCCCTGTTAAGCTTTCTTCCAGTCTCCTCTGGCACGAGGGAAGTAACCGCCTCATCCTCTGGGTCATATGCTAAGAGCGCCTTCATCAGGCGCTCCTTATTATCCGAAGATGCTTTTTTAAAGTTTACAACTGCATTGCCTGTCCTCTCGTCTACCGATGCATCCTTGACCTCAGGCAGACTTGCAATGTAATACTGTAACAAATCCGCATCTCTGTAAGACATATGTATAAGGGGTGTCTTCATTCGTATCCTCTTTGGAGACTCATGTAAAACAACGCATCTCATATATTTATGCCTCTTCCTCTGCTTTCTGCTCGTACTCTTCTACGATTGCTCTTGCAGCTGCTACTTTCTCCTCTGCAGCCTTCTCGTAACGCTTCTCGTTGATGTCCTTAGCGTCCTCGTAGATATCACCACAGTTCTCCTTTACTGTAGCTGCTGTCTTCATAACACTGTCCTTACCTCTTAATACGGCTGCTGTGCAGTGTGTATATGCGTTCTTTGCATCCTTGCTTGAAAGAATAGCGATTCCTGCTGTTCCGAAAAGTACGCCTCCTGCAAAGAGTCCAAGTTTCTTCATATCGATCATAATGATACCTCCGTTTTCTATAAGTATTTCAGTGGTATTTATTGTACTCTCCTGTCGGAAAATGTAATAGTTAATCTTTGTTAAATATGACTAACGTTTCCCTCAACCTTTTCCAGATAGGCACGCATCTTCTCATAACACTCCTCAGACAGAACATGCTCTATCCTGCAGGCGTCCTCCTCTGCGTTCTCCTCGCTCACTCCTATCTTTTTGAACCATTCTGTAAAAAACTCGTGGCGGTCATATATGTGCTGGGCTATATCCCGTCCCTTGTCTGTCAGAACCACCCGCCATTCATCACGGATGATGCAGCCGTCCTCCTCAAGCTTCTTTAATGCAACACTCACACTCGCCTTTGAATAGCCCATCTGGTCTGCCACATCTGTTACACGGCAGGCACCATAGCGGTTAGTCCGAATCAGTATTGCTTCAAGATAATCCTCTCTGGAGCTTTTTCTTTCTCTTCTATCCATGCTTGTGTCCTTCCCTCGTTGTTAGTATATCAAAAATTTTGTTAGCCTCGTCTAATTGATTATACTACTGTTAGGGTGAACTAACAAGTATTAGTTTTAAAGATTTTAGCCTTTTACTCCACCTGCAACCAGACCATTTTGTATAAATCTCTGTAAGCACATGAATACTATCATTATCGGCAGGGATGATATAACTGCTGCCGCTGAAAATAATGTCCAGTGCGCTGCAAACTGGTCACTGATAAAGGATTGCAGTCCAAGTGCCAGAGTCATGCTCTTTGGGGTCTGCAAAAATATGGATGTGATAACGTACTCACTATAGGTTGCAATAAAAGAAAACAAAAATATTACGGCAAGCTGCGGCATAGCCAATGGCAGTATTATTTTGTAAAAAACCTGGAACTGATTAGCTCCATCCACCATGGCTGCCTCATCAAGCTCCACTGGCAGCCCATCCATATATGATTTTAGAAGCCATATATTATAAGCACTTCCACCAGCCAGCACAAAAATAAGTGCTAAGCTGTTATCAACCAGTCCAAATTTGTAGATAAGTATATAGTAACCAGCTACTGCCATACTGTTTGGAAATACCTGAAGCACTAAAAGCGCCATAAGTCCGTATTTCCTGCCCACGAATCTGAGTCTCGAAAAGGCATATGCAGCAAGAGAGGTCAGCACCAGCTGGATACAGGCTACTATGATGCAGAATTTGAGCGAGTTAAGAACCCATACTGTAAAATCAGTTTCCTTAAATAAAGTAACATAATGCTCCAGACTTAATTTTTCTGGAAAAAGTGAAGCCAGAAAGAAGCTGTCTCCTGCGGAAAAGGATGACATAACAATCCAGACAACAGGGAACATAACCAAAACAATTACAATCCATATAAATATCCTGCTAAGCCATAAGGCACGTCTGTTTTTCATTCTAATCAACCTCCTTAAATGACCCTGATAAGTGCATATTTATAAGTGTAAATGTACCAACTATAATGAAAATCAGCACACTGAAGGTTGCCGACAGCTCATATCTGTTAGACCAGGTTGTCATCTTATAGGTTGTACTCGCCAGTATATCTGTGTATCCTGCGAACTGATTGTCAACCCTTGCAGGTCCTCCCTGGGTTATCATGTATATGTTTCCAAAGTTGTTAAAATTAGCGGCAAAAGAAGATATTACCAGGGGAATCGACAGCTTTGTAACCATAGGAAGAGTTATGCTCTTAAAGCACTGGAATCTTGATGCTCCATCCATCTTTGCAGCTTCGTAATATTCATTTGATATTGCCTGCAATCCTCCAAGACACACATTCATCATATATGGAAAACCAAGCCAGATATTTACTATTATCAGTCCAATTCTCGCCCATAGCGGGTCTGTAAGCCATGGAACATTCCATGATATTCCCAACATATGAAGCAGATTATTAATTCCACCATACTGCTCATTTAACAATCCCTGCCATGCCAGAATAGCTATTGTTGCAGGAAGTGCCCATGGCACAATCAGAATCATTCTGTAAATTTTTGCTTCCTTCATATGTGGGTTATTTAATACGATTGCGAGTATAAGTCCCAGGGCATATGAACCGAGGGTACTGAACACTGCAAAGCATACAGTCCATCCAAGGACTGGAAAAAACACATTTTTTATACTGCCTGAAAAAACAGTCTTATAATTTTCCAGTCCCACAAAAGTGTAATCATCCAGATGATACATATTGTAGTTTGTAAATGATAAAAACACTGTATATATAATAGGCAGACATGTGACTACAAGTATCGATATCAATGCAGGTGATAAGTATGCATAGCCCATCGCATTATTCTTTTTTCTCATATCATCACTACTTTCCCGAATCCATTAATTTTATTGCCTCTTCAAGCTGAGCTACCATGTTCTTAGCTGCCTCCTCCGGAGTCTGCTCCCCAGACCACATTGACCTGATATTATTGGTATGTATTGTCCAGAGCTGTCCCATCTCAGAAACAGTAGGCATAGGTTCTCCATTATTAATCTGTGCAATAAATGCCTGTGTATATTCATTATCCTGAATCGCATCAATATTCTGGTCTGCCAGCTTTGCAGGTATTCTGTCACCAGCCTCATACATATCCAGGGCACCATTATCTATCAGATATTTGATAAACTGCCATGCTGCATCCTGTTTGTCACTGCTGTTGCTGACAAAGCTCACCTGGGTGCCAACTGGTGTGACAAAGTTTTCGCCATTAAAGCTAGGCATCTCAGTGATTCCAAATGCCACGCCTGCTGACTCAAAGCCATCAATATCCCAAGGTCCGCCAATATAGTATGCACATTTTCCATTCTGGAAATTGCTTCTTGCAATGTCTGCTGTGACATCCGCTGTAATAAGATTGTACTTGTTGCACAGGTCATCTATAAATTGATATGCCTGTATGGCTCCATCATTTGAAAGCCCTATATCTGTTGTATCATAGGCTCCATCCTGATAATTAAAAATATAACCTCCACAAGCTCTCACAAATCCCAGGTCATAATAAATACTGGTTGCATCAAACTGTACGCCTCCATCATTGGCAGCCTCTTCTACCAGCTCCTCCCATGTATCAGGCACCTCAGACACCATGTCTGTGTTGTAAAATAAGGCTGTAGTCTCCACAGAAAGGGGTGCTGCATATCTGATTCCATCTACATAGCATGCCTGGATTGCTGCATCTGAAAAGTCGCTGTCTGTGTACAAATCATCTGGTACTGCTGCTGTCAAATCTGCATTTACATAATCTGCCAGCTGGTCATTGGGAATACCCACTACAGCGTCTGGTCCAGATGCGCTTTTAACAGCCTGGGCAAACTGCTGCACGGATGGCGACTGGTGGATAACCTCTACCTCATAGCCATTTTGCTCTCCCCATTCATCCGCATATTTTTGAATGGTATCTGCCTCAACGCTCATATTCGTCCAGACTGTAAGCTTTGTGTCAGAACCACTGCTGCCACAGCCTGTCAGCCCTCCTGCAAGCATTGTCACTAAAAATGCTCCTATTATAATTGTCCTTTTCTTCATAAAATCAACCTCACATATTTTTCATATCTAACAGAGCCAGATTTGCATTTCCACTTTCATCAAACAGGGTCATATTGGCAGCTGCATTTCCAGCTTCCATTTTGTCCTTCATATATCTGGTGCCGCTCTTGCTCGCCCATGTACAGTTTGGAACAGGTATCCAGGCAGGCTCCCAGTAAAACACACCAATTCCCCGATTATTTTTTATGCTTCTTACTGCATTAAATAAATCTCCAAGAAACTTTTTCTGCCCTTCCTGTGTAGCAGAATATCCAGTCTCAAGCTCATGCTCTCTTGAGTATACAATTCCCTTACAGCCAAAGGTCTCCAGCGTATATCCTATAGATGTTTCCGCTACCATCACATCCTTGTCATATCTACTGCTTATGTCATTCATATTCTGCGTCAGAAGCTCTATGCTTCCATTCCAATGTGGATAGTATGACATTCCTATGACATCAAAATCAAGATTATATGGCTTAATCTGGTCAAACCAGTTTCTATACATGGCATTGTCTGTTCCAAAATCCAGATGCAGTACTATTTTTGCATCGGGGCACTCCTCACGTGCCCCTTTTATGCCAGCCTTTAAAAGCTTCACCATGGACTCTGTATCCTCTATCCGCCCATCCGGCCATAACAATCCTTTTGTTATTTCATTTCCGACCTGTATCATGGCAGGAGACATCTTATGATTTTTGAGTGCCTTCAGGCTGTCTACAGTATGTAGATATACAGCCGTTTCTAAAGCTTCTCCTGTCAGATTCTTCCATGCCTTTGGCTTTACCTGCTTGGCAGGGTCAGCCCAGAAATCACTATAGTGAAAATCTAATAGGAAGTCCATGTCATTTAGCACTGTTCTCTTTGCAATCTCAATAGTGGTTTCCAAGTCATTTCCTCCACCACCATAGGAGTTGCCGTTTTCATCATATGGGTCTGTCCAGATTCTGATTCTTACCATATTTGTCCCACACTGCTTCAATATCTGAAACAAGTCCGCCTGTTTTCCGTTAATACTATAGACGGCTCCATTTTCTTCCAGTTCCTTTACCATGGAGACATCCATTCCTTTTATAAATTCCATTACTACTCCTTCACAAGCGAGATATTATCTATTGTTCCCCAGCCGCCAGGACCTGTCTGTACCTTAATGCCCACTGTTATTTTGCCATCAGTTGGTTCAATTCCAGATAACTCGGCAGTATACCAGTTCAAATATCCATTTAACTCTCCCTCTGCTTTTAGCTCTTCTCCATCAACTATGGCATAAAAATATGCTTCTGCGTCATCATCACCAGCAGCCTCTCCCTGTATATATGCTGTAAGCTTGTATGTGCCATCTTCAAGTCCCTCAACGGTCTGCTCCGCTGTGAAATCCACATCGCTGCTGCCAGAGTAAAAGTGAAGCGACTGCACTCCGTCCACACAGTCTGTATCTCTGTCATACACGTCAAGTTCTTCTGTCACATCATTTACATTTGTGACTGTCCATCCGTCAAAATCAGCTTCCTCAAAGCTGCCATTTGTGAGATAATTGCCATTTTCATCTGGTGTTGCCTTTGCTGCCTCTGAATTGCCACATCCAGTCAATGCGACTAACATTCCCGCTACTAAAATCGAATTTACTACTCTCTTTTTCATTCCGTTCTCCTTCTCTCTCAAATTAATTATTTACTTATATCTTAGTAAATGTTTTACTATATTTTGAATTTAGCATTAGAAATAGCTGCTGTCAAGATAGGCTCTATAAATTTTCCGATTTTCACAAGATTTGATTTTACAATTTAGTTGTTATGCACAAAAAAAGATGCCACCTAAGTGACATCTCCTTTATTAACAACTTTTTCTAAAAATAGGCGTTCCGTTGACAAAAACCAGCTTTGTCACCCGGCTGCCATAAAGTACCCTGTTCCGCAGCAAATCCAATGCTGTCTCACATATACACGGAATATCTATATGAATTGTAGTAAGTGGCGGTGACAGGTATTTTGCAACATTGACATCATTAATACTAAACACAGCTATCTGCTCAGGTACCTGTATTCCGTCCTCATTTAATGCCTGCAGCACTCCAACAGCCAGCGTGTCACTGGCTACACATAGGGCAGATGGCAGCCTGTCCTTTTTTAACAGCTCCTTTGTCAGTCTGTACCCATCATCTACCGTATACTTATCAGATATCAGGATATAATCTTCATTCAGGCAGTGATAGTAGGAAGCGCTCTGTCTGAATGACCACTCCCTGATATCCATTGAAGGCTTTCCTGTATCAATGTTTCGGTCGCTTCCTCCAATAAAGCCTATATCCTTGTGACCCTTATCTACAAAATAGTCCACCATCTGGGTCACAAAAGAATCCATATTGGGTTTTACTGCATCAAAGAGCTTTTCATCTGGTGAGGTCCCGATAAAAACACCATTCCTGCAGATTTTATACAACTTGTCTATCTGCTTTCTGGTCAGCCAGCCTATAGCGATAAAAGCGTTCAAATCCTTGGGAATAGCCTCCATCCCGTCCTCTTTTTCAACAATAGTCAGGTATATGTTTTTGCTTTTTGCCTGTTTTATTATCTCGTCACGAACCGTATGATAGAAAACATCCTCCAGCTCATCCTCATTGTCGGCAAAGAAAATTAAGGCTACATTCTCTATCTTGGGATAGATTACCTTTTTCTTGTATCCTATCTTATCTGCCGCAGCAAATATTGCCTCTCTGGTTTCATCACTTACGGATATACTTTCATCATAATTGAGCACTCTTGAGACCGCAGAGCTTGAGACCCCGACTATCTCTGCTATTTCCTTTATTGTTGCCATATAAAATCCCTCACTGACTGGTTAATAATCATATCAGTAATTATTTTACTTAATTTCTTTACTTTGTCAATTTCTTATAATATATGCCGCCCACAATATCCGCCAGAATCCAGCCTATAGGAATCGACCACCATATAGCGTTTACTCCCAGCGCTGTGTGTGGTGCCAGCATATATGACAGCAGTACCCGTGTGCCAAGAGATATGACAGTCAGCACCAGAGACATCTCGGCTCTCTGCACTCCCCTGTAATAGCCATATAATAAAAAGAGTATGCCTATTCCAAAGTAAAAGCTGCCTTCTATTCTAAGATACTTAACCCCTGCTGCAATGATTGCGGTCTCACTGGCTTCCACAAATATCTCCATGAAGTCCTTGGAGAAAATCCATATGATTACCGACACAACCAGACAGAACATAACAGAAACCGCCGTAGCGATTTTAGTTCCCTTTGCTATCCTCTCCTGCTTTTTGGCTCCGTAGTTTTGAGAAATAAAAAGAGAGTAGGCATTGGCATACTCCTGGGCTGGCATGTATGCTAAGGTATCAATCTTTACCGCCGCTGCAAAGGCTGCCATAATGGTTGTGCCAAAGCTGTTTACCAGTCCCTGTATCATCAGGATTCCAAAATTCATCACTGACTGCTGCAAGCCTGTGAACACATCATTTTTGATGATTTCTCCCAGCCTGTACCACTCAGTCCTGCCGTCCTTTCCAAAGCTCACCAAATCCCTGTGTCTGACCAGCACATATATGGCTATGCCCACTCCTGCAAGCGCCTGGGAGATAACCGTTGCCCCTGCTGCTCCTGCCACGCCCAGTTTCAAGCTGATTACAAAATACAAATCCAGCACAATATTTGTGACAGAGGATATAGCAAGAAAGATAAGCGGCACAAGTGAATTGCCCACAGCCCTAAGCAGATAGGCAAAGAAATTGAATAAAAATATAAAGGCTATGCCAGCAAATATAATTCTCACATAGCTTCGCATGAGAGCATATACATCCTCTGGCACCGCAAGCAGATGAAGTATCAGGTCTGTGCCTGGAAATACTATTATGTATATTATGACTGTGATTATGCCTATAAAGACAAAGGACAGCTTGACCTCCTGCCTCATGTCATCCTGCCTGCCAGCTCCAAAGGACTTGGAAAAAAGCGCCCCGCTTCCCATGCAGAGTCCGATTATAAGTGAATTGATAAAAGTCATCAGAGCATAGGCTGAGCCTACTGCTGCCAGCGCCTCGGAGCTTACAAAGCGTCCTACTATTATTGTGTCTACTATGTTATATATCTGCTGTAGGAGATTTCCCAATATCATGGGAAAGGCAAACAGCATCATGGTTTTAAATATTGGTCCTTCTGTGAGGTTTGAGTTTGATTTCATTTTTGCATGCCTTCTGTAATTACATTCTTTTATAAATATCTGCACTGTCCAGACACAATAATTTTATTTCCACTTTCCCTGTAAAACCTACTGTACATCCACCCTCACGCCGTCAATGAATTATAATTCTCGTGTTTTCATTTGATAATTAGAACTTTTACTATTGCACCTCTAACAGTTCCTTCCAATTTTCAGGAAAGCCTATGGTTTTAATATCCTAGAACACCATATTGTTCAGCAAAATAATTTATAATTCTGCATTTTACATTTATTTCAATCTTTTCAATTTCAGGGAATATAATTTAAGTTCTCCCATACAATATTCTCCTTAAAATTAAAAGACCCAACGTGGTTCGCATCGTTGAGAGGCGTGTTGGGTTCTGTTATTTTTATTATATTCGTTCCGTGAAAAAAATCAACTATTCGCTGTAATTTGATAGTGTAAGTTTGTTGTAGGAATTAATAGAGCAGACTTGCCCCTTGAATCAG
>CAVKUD010000012.1:0-26045 GCA_963659315.1 Senegalimassilia sp.
CTCTATCCAGTTCCCCAATCTTTGTTGTCGTCCTGTCCGTCTCAGAAAATTCTACCTTTGACAGGGGTACAGGAACAGCCTCTGTTACAGAAGCTTTCATTTTACCAATGCTGCCTGCCGCCTTCTTATCTACTATCTCCTCAACAAATGTATTCCATTCCTTACAGCCGGGACACTGCCCCATCCATTTGGTAGATTCGTATCCACATTCCTGACAAAAATATACTGTAGTTTTACCTTTAGCCATATGTTCTCCTATAAAATACTTAAGCCCGGCTATCTGCCGGGCTTGTGCTTAATTAAATAATTACTTTTTCTCTACTTTAATTGCAACAGACTCTGCACCCTGAAGCTCTACGCTTAAACTAAGCTTGCCTCCAAGATTTGTCTTCATAACGCCAGCTGACTCTCCATCTATAGAGATTTCGTACTCATTGTCCTCTTCCAGCTCTAATGTAATCTGTGCATCTTCTGGTCCATCTACTGTAAACTCAACAGTATTCTCGTTTTCTTTGTAGTTGCTTACAGCTGTACCTGGAACAGATTCATAAACAAACATTCCATTTCTCTCAAGCTTTGTAATCTCTTTAAAGGTCTTTACTTTGTAGATGTCTCCGTTATATTCAAAATTATCTAACTTAGCCTTTGCTGATAATGTATAATCTCCAAAACTAATACTTCCATTATCTTCTTTGCGAATCAATTCACTTATTGCAGCCATTTTTATCCTCCCGTGACTTTCAAGTTTGATACGATAATTATAATTCTATTGTCCTGTTACAGTCAACGAAATTTCTTTATTTTTAGTAGAAATAACTGCTTCATTTCCTGCCTTCAATTTTCCTGCAATTATCGCCTCGGATAGTCTGTCTTCTATCTCTTCCTGTATTTTTCTCTTAAGTGGTCTTGCACCATATTTTTTGTCAAAGGATTTCTCAACTATCAGAGCTTTTGCACTATCCTTTACAGTAAGCTTTATGCCGAGCTGGTCTGCGCATCGCTTCTCCAGCTCTTTTATGAGTAATGTAACGATTTTCTTCATGTCTTCCTTATTGAGAGTTCTGAATACAATCGTCTCGTCTATTCTGTTAAGGAATTCCGGCTTAAATATCCTCTTTACCTCTTCCATAACACTGTTTTTCATAAGCTCATGATCATGCTTTTCATCATCCTGACTGCCAAAGCCCAGCTTCTTAGGCTCTATAATTGCAGATGCTCCTGCATTTGATGTCATAATAATTATGGTATTTTTAAAATCAACCAGACGTCCCTGAGAGTCAGTTATACGTCCATCGTCTAATACCTGTAACAAGATATTAAATACATCTGGATGTGCCTTTTCTATCTCATCAAACAATATTACTGAGAAAGGATTTCTTCTGACTTTTTCTGAAAGCTGTCCTCCATCATCATGACCTACATATCCTGGTGGTGAGCCAATCATTTTAGATACGCTGTGTTTCTCCATATACTCAGACATATCGACTCTTATCATAGCCTCTTCCCTGCCAAACACAGCCTCTGCCAATGCCTTAGACACCTCTGTTTTTCCTACACCAGTAGGTCCCAAAAAGAGAAAAGAGCCTATCGGACGCTTAGGGTCTTTTAAACCTACCCGTCCTCTTCTGACAGCTTTTGCCACAGCCGACACTGCCTCTTCCTGACCTATAACCCGTTTGTGCAGGGTTGCCTCAAGCTTAGCCAGACGGGAAGCCTCATTTTCAGTCAGCTTGCTCACAGGTATCTTTGTCCAGCCTGCTACAACCTCTGCAATCTCATTCTCTCCGACAACAGGAGTCTTTGCCCTGCCTGTCTTTCTGTTCTTATTTACCTGCTTTTCTACTTCTTTATCCAGAAGTTGCTTGTCATCTCTAAGTGCTTTTGCTGCTTCTATATCTCCTGCCTTCAGACAATCCTCTATCTGCTCATCAAGCTCTGTAAGCTGTGCCTTAAGCTCTGATATGCTATCTGCATTTTTGATGCCTTTTAATCTGAGCTTTGCTGCCGCCTCATCCATCAGGTCAATTGCCTTATCTGGCAGGAACCTGTCATTAATATATCTGCTTGAGAGAGAAACTGCAGCTTCTATAGCCTCATCACTTATTTTTACATTATGATGCTTCTCGTATAAACCTCTTAATCCCTTTAGGATTTCAACAGTTTCTTCATTGCCTGGTTCTTCCACCATAACTGGCTGAAATCTTCTCTCAAGAGCCGCATCTTTCTCTATATGCTTTCGGTACTCGTCTATTGTTGTAGCCCCAATAACCTGCACCTCGCCTCTTGCAAGTGCTGGCTTTAAAATATTAGACGCATCCAGTGCTCCCTCTGCACCTCCTGCTCCAATTATTGTATGCAGCTCATCTATAAAGAGAAGTACATTTCCAGCTGCGCTTACTTCATTTATCACCTTTTTGATTCTTTCCTCAAACTCGCCCCTGTACTTAGACTTAGCCACCATCCCCGACATATCAAGGGATACAACTCTCTTATCTGCTATTATCTCTGGCACTGAACCATTTGCTATATTCTGGGCTATTCCCTCAATGATAGCTGTCTTTCCTACACCTGGCTCACCTATAAGACATGGATTATTTTTCCCACGTCTGCACAGTATCTGAATAACCCTCTCGGTCTCAGCCTTTCTGCCAACTACAGGATCCAGGACTCCCTCTCTTGCCATCTGGGTCAGGTCTCTTGAATACTGATCCAATGTAGGTGTAGACACTGCTCCCTGAACATTTTTTCGTCCCCTTTGAATATCATCACGATATTTGGCAGGATTTTCGCCCATAGCTGTAATCGTATCTACAATCAGCTTCTGGGCATTAATATTCATGGTATTTAAAAGCCTTAAAGCAGCACAATCTCCACTGGTAAGCAGGGCAAGCAGCATATGCTCTGTGCCTATCTCATCACTCCCAAACCTCTCTGCCTCTTCAGCCGCCTGCTCTACTACCATCTGAGTCTTAGGAGATAAACCATCCCTATCCAATACAATGACATCCTCACCTGGTGAAATAAGCTCCTCTATGAGCTTGATTAGTTTATCAAGTTCTACTCCATTTGATGTCAAAACCTCTGCTGCTACACCTGTTCCTTCTTTTAACAATCCTACAAGAAGGTGCTCTGTTCCAACATAATTATAGTTCATGCTTTTGGATATGCGGTTTGCTATATCCAGAACCTTCTTTACTTTTTTTGTATATGCTTTCAAATTTCAAAGCCTCCACTCTATAAGTCTATAAATGTAATATCGTCGTCTTCGTCCTGTTCCTGGTCTTTTTTCTTTCCCCACCTTTTGTGCTTTTTCTTTTCTTTTTTATCAGTGGTATCAGCTATTTCAATATCAGCTGCCTCTTCCTTACTGTCATTTGTGCTGCTTTCATCTCCAGTGCTATCTGCATCATCATTTTCAGCCTCATCACTTTGCACTTCATAATCTGATGGTATGGTATTCCAGGCGTTCTTCGCTTCCTCATCTGCACTATCATCTGTGTCCTCATCTATAACAGCCTCATCCAGCTCATCATCTGAATTTTCTTCCTCTAGCTCCCTGAGTACATCCTTTCTTGAATTGGCAACTCTGATAGCAAGGGCAATAATAATTATCAATAGAATGACAAAGATTATTCCACAGACTGCAAGGATAATAGTTCTCTCAAGCTTTAAGTTTGCAACATCTGCCTGTAATGATGTATCTGGCTCCTGCTCTTCTACCACCTGCTCAACAGTTGTAACCGGAGCAATATATCTAATATATGTGCCCTCAACTGGATCATACTGATACCAGCCCTTCTCGCCCCTGTCATTGATACAGTATATGAGATAAAGCTCATCATCTGTCTTCTGATAAGCTGTCACATCTGCCTTCCCCTCTATAGAAAGTGTAACCTCGGCATAATCCTCTGGCACATCTGCCACATCTGGCATAAGAATAATAATATAGTGTTCTTCTCCTGATATTTTAACAAAGGGATAAATCGCTCCCTGCTCTTTATCATATACAAAAAGTCCTGTATTTAATCCATCTTCACTGACCATCTTTATCAAATCAAGGCTTCCATTATTAAAGCTCAGACTTGGATATTCAATATTGTCAATCAAAATGCTGGATAATGTAAAGTCCTGTAAGACTTCCTCCTCAGTAATATCAGCAGCTATGCTCCAGTTACTGCCATTTATCTCATAGGTCTTTGCTTCTTCTGTGTTCTCCGAATTATCAGGGTCTGTTGCTTCTCTTCTGGTTACTACAATAGTATATGTAGTGGTAACTCCATTTTCAGCCTTTACAGTAATAGTGATGGTATTTTCTCCCACCTGAAGATTATCATTTCCAGTAACTGCTGTAACCTTTGCTGCTGAATTCGCAGGTGTAGCAGAAATAGAAAGTGATGTAACGCTGTTGTCAACTGTAGCTGTATAGTTCTTGATCTTAGGTGAAAATGCCGGTGACAATGAACCATTTGACAGCACTATAGACTTTAAGGTGTTGTCTGAGGACTGGCTTGTCTGTGCAGTATCACTGCTATCTGTTGCTCCACCAGTATTGCTTCCTGCATCTCCGCCATTTGTTGTATCAGCAGGCTGCTCTGCTGCATTGTTAACTGTAACTGTAGCACTGGCTCCACCAAACTCAATCGGATTACCCTCTGAGTCTCCAGCCGACCTGACAGTTGCTGTTATGGTGCATGTACCTGCTCCCACAGCAGAAAAACTTACTGATGCTGAGTTTGACTGACCTGCCGCATCTCCAATTACAACAACTGTGTCATTTCCGCCGGATAATACCGCCGTATTATCAACGCTTATTATAACATCTACTCCATATCCAGATGGGCAGGAAACAGTTGCTGTAACTGTACCACCTACATTTACACTGCCTGCACTGACACTGAGCGATACGCCCTCCGCTTTTACAATATTATTTGGCTGAACAAAAAGTACTAAAGCCAGTGCTATTGCAAGAAAGCCACTAATTATCTTTTTCATTTCTACCTCACTACTGATTTATTGTTTTCTTTCCAGTTATATGATTATTAATAATTATCATATCAAGAACCGTTGCTCCATCACCCTTTCTATTGGCATCCGCAGCCTCCAGATATTCTCCAGACAATGCTCCCTTGCCTGTGATGTGTCGGTTCAGTTTAATCATATCAAGAACATTTACTTTACCATCTCCGTTTATGTCACCATAAATTACAATCTTTATAGCCGCAAGCTGATTGCCATTTGCATCATAAACAGCCACACTGTCTCCAGTTGCAAGTGTTCCGCTCTTTTCATTTCCAGATGCGTCAAGTACCTTAACTGTATTGGATGATGATAGTCCACTCAAAAGCGTACTTACATCAGTATCTGGCTGTATCCCTGTAATATATGTACCAATAGAGTATACAGAGGATGTAACCTGGGCATCCGTATTAATCACATTTCCACCAGGCACTCCTGCTGCCAGTCTGGAAATCTTTATGCTGTAAGTCCTTGTGCTTCCACTCTGGGACTTACATACAACCTGAATGGTATTGTCTCCCACATTGAGATTATAGCTGCCTGTTCCTGAGACTGTTGAAGTACTCACAAGCGCTGCTGCCGAGACACTTATACTGCTTACCGAATTATCAACAACAACTGAATAGCTCTGGGTCGCAGCATCAAATCCAGGAGTCAGTGAAAGTCCTGTAATTGAGAGCCTGCTCAGGTAATTATTCGGATTTCCAGATGCAGTAAATGTACATGCCGTATCTGGCATATTTGTGTATACTGGAATCACAAAATTAAAAGCCTGTGTCTTATCTGAATATCCTTTACCAACTGACTGTCCCTCTGAAATAGCACCAGACACATTACTCATATACTGGTGTGTGCCCAGGGCTGACGCACTGGATACGTTAAACTTTTCCAGATATATAGTGTTCTGTCCCCTGTTTATATAATCACTCTTTATCTTATTTGCTCCACCCAAAATTGACAAATATCTGGATGACCAGCCCTGGCTCCTGGCATAGGATAAGCCTCTGGCATATATAGCTTCCTTCGTAGAACCATAAGCATTAAAGTTAAAGAAGTTGTAATATCCCTCATATCCTGCATATGTACCAGAGATTAATGGGCTTGTCCCATTTACTCCCTGCTCCTGCTTAATCTTTGATGCTATATGGTAAGAGCTCACCCCAGAAGTCTGAGCTATCTGAAATATGCTATTGGCATAATCTATCGTCTCATTACTGTATTCTTTGCTTCCTTCCATGAAGGTTCCTGCAACTATGCTCTGCACACCAGCCAGTGACTGATTGGCATTGTAGGAAATATCCTCAAACATAAACACACTGGTTTCATTGAGGAAATTTCTCGGATCCATACAGTAGGCAAGATAATCCCTGCCAACCGAAACCCATCCAGACTCATACTCAGTCCACTTATTGGTATACCAGTTATAGGCTCCTGAGTTTGTGGATTTCTTTGCATCATCTGCTGATGATTGAACCAGATTAACACCGTTTGCCATTTCCTTGTCCAGCACTGTGTTCCAATCCAGACCAGTATTTAAAGCCTGAAATGTCCAGTTTGGATATTTAGCATGTAAGGCTATAAGATTAGGTATGTAGCTCTCAGGAAAACCAGCATTTCTAAGCTGCTGGGCATAGTCACTGTTTCCACCATCAGTGTAGGAAACTGCTATGTATTTTCCTATTGTCCATCCACTAAAGCTCTTACCATTCTTGGTGCCACTCACGTTATACCATATGTCACTCCCCACATAAGTCTCACCCGAGATACTCACGCTGTCACCTCTGTACAGGGATGTAACAACAGAATTGCTTGTTCCAGCCCCACTTCGCACCTTGACATTATCACCTGTTATAGCACCAGTGGCATAGGCTAAGCTCAATACTGCAATCTGGTCTGATCCACTATCATATGTGTCAACAGCATCAGCTGCACTGTCGTCTGTTGCGGTGTCATCGGCTGTAGTATCATCTCCTGTCACTGACACATAGTCGCTGCGCACATAGCTTGTACATTCCGAATTATCCTTTATCAGGTTATATCTGACCTTATACCACAGGACTCCATTAGAATCATTTGCTTCATCTACTATTGTCACTGCCTTGCCATTAGTCAGATTGTGGTCAATGGAATTCTCAGTGCCAGGTCCAGAACGTGCTGAAACAAAGGCACCCTCTGGGCACACTATCACCGCCGATTTTTCCTCATATGCATAAATAATATCAGCACCAATATTAAGCTGCCCAAACACCAGCGATACCATCAATAATATGGAAGATATTATCCTGTACTTTCTTTTCATCTTTACCCTCTGTAATCAATATGCCTAGTTATTCATAATCATTATAAATAACTGCATGTGGGCAGTCAACCATCAACATTTTGTATTTGCTATAACAAGTACTCCAAAGATAAGCCCTGCCGTTCCCAGAATAAGTCCTAAAACTGTAGCAAGCCCAAGTTTTGCAAACGATACTCCAAACACTGCCCCGAACAGGGAAACAATGCCAATAGCTCCCATAATTGCCATAATACAAATTGTCATAACAGTTTCCTTATCAATCTTCATCACTTTTCCTCCTGTAAACTCAACCACTGTTTTCTTGTTGACAGGATTATCGCATATAATATGGGTTATAAATCGGACACTTACTTTTATTTATACATAATTTGCTTTTATTAGCAGCCAAACCTGCTATCAGCAGTCCTCCCTGATGCAGGGCAGCAAAAAAGCCACAACATATACTTCCGTATTGTCATGGCTTCTTTTTATAAACATATATTTTTTCAGACTTAAACTAAGTACTATATCCTGCATGCCACCATCCTGCGGCTTAGAATATACTCTTGATTTTCTCCCAGATACTCTTTACAACTTCAACGATCTTCTGGAAAAAGCCTGCTGCTGCTTCCTTATCAATATTATTAAAATCTACTCCAAGCTTATCTGCCCAGCTCTTTGCCTGATTTGCAATAGAATCCCAGTCCAGATCAAGTCCCTTAAGGGCATTGATAAGGTCGATAAGTGTCTGGATATCGTCCTCTGATAAGGAGAGGTCATATTTCTTTGCAAGCTCATCAATAGCTGACCTGATATCCTCATCTGTGCTTAAGTCACCATTTGCAAGCTGCTGCTTAAGCTCTGCAATCAAAGCTTCCACGCTGTCTGAATCACCATCTATGCTCTGATTTAACTCTCCTGTGGTAACAAGCTCATTGAGGGCTGCATCGACAACCTCTTCGTCAAGATTGTCACCAGTCATTTCTTCATATGCCTTGAAAATACCCACAAGTGCTGCTGTTCCAGAAAGCTGGAATGGACCTGCAACGATAATGTTTGCATCTGTAACACCAGCTGTAGCAAGGGCATTTTTGTACATTCCTACTGTACAGTAGTTGATATTGTATGTGGAAATATTAATTCCGCTTCCTGCATCTGCCTTTGTAATCACTACAGATGAAAGGGATTTTGTACCGATGGCACTTGAATCCATATACGAATCCAGATAGCTGTGCTCCTCCTGATTGTTGATATATACAACATCATAGTTATCAAGAGCTGCCGGGTCGATTCCCATATATCCAAGCACTGTATTTCTCTGTGCCTCTGTAAGGTCTGCACCAAGGGCAAGATATGGCTTGTCACTCTCTGTAATAACAACCTGGTCTGTTGTGTCAGATGTATCTGCTGTTGTATCAGTTGCTGCGTCAACTGCTGTATCTGCCGACTCATCTGAGGTTGTGACCACGCCAGCATCTGACTCATCTGTTGTACCCTCAATTGCAGCATCTGTCTGACCATCTGTAGTCTCTGTTGCAAAAGCTGTGTTTACGCTTCCACATAAGAGGGTTGCCGCAAGCACTAAGCTTGTAATCTGTTTGATTCTCTGGTTAATCTTCTTATTCATCATGCGATTGATTCCTTTCATAAATCCATTTTTATATATTACAACTTTTATTACTATGCATATAGCCATACATGATTTTATTTCCATGTATATTGTATCTGTAAGCCATTGTTACAAAACTCAATATCTGCTGTGCTTCCGCTGACAATCGGCATCATCGGCGACAAATGCCCTATATCCAGATCCATAAGAATAGGTACATTGTAGTCAGCCAGGACATCAAGCACCGCCCTGTACTGGTCAATACCAAACATTTCCTGTCCGTATGCCGCACATGGTCTTCCTATAAGAAAGCCCTTTACATATTTGAACCAGTCTGTATTTTTTAACTGACCAAGTCCCCGCCTAATCGACATTATGTTTAAATCACAGGCTTCAAGGAACCAGATTATTCCATCTTCCTTATACTTTTCATTAAAGGAATCAACATAATCATATTTAGTTCCCGCTATTCCAAGCAGACAGTCAAGACATCCACCAATCAGCCTGCCACTAAACTTTATTTTTCTATCAGTCCGCCTGTATAAGCCATCATCACCAGATATGTAGGCCTTCATATCAATATACTCAGTCAGGTTAAATCCAACGTATGGATGTGTTTCATCCCTCAGACTGTTTTTCTCCCATTGGAAATAGTTTCTTACAACTGTTCTTTTGCCTGTAAAGAGTTCAAAGGCATCCTGCAGCGACCTATGCCATTCTTCCATACCAAATGAGCCTGCACATGGGCCATAAATTGCCGCTGTATCACAGATAGTTGTGGATAAAAATGTAAAATTAGTATTATCCGAAAAGCCCATATACCACTTAGGTCTGGCATTTTTTATAGCTTCAAAATCCATATAGGGGATAACCTCGCACATCAGCTCCCCACCTCCACAGGAAATAAGCGCATCATTTTTATCGCTCAGGTAGTATTCATTAAGCTCTTTTCCACAAAGCTCAGGTGTATTACTGATACCTATTCCCTTATCCTCTCTGCAGTTTGGACCCAAATCCAGACCATATCCCAGGGTCTTAAATTTATCCAGAGCCAGATTAAAGCCACTGGCATAGGGTTCAGTTGCACATCCAAAGGACGGAGCCACAAATCCTATTGTCCCACCACGCTTAATAAATTCAGGATACCTCATATATCTCCTCCATGCTTTTAATTACGCCTTATCTTACCACATCTGTATTTTTTTGCAACTATAACAGAAAGGGAGATGCCACTGCATCTCCCAAAATCTTATCCCAAGCCAAATCTCACCTTATATTTCATTTTCTGTCTCTGGTAGTGGCAATATGACTTGATCGTCTTGCCTATAGACAGTTCCTTGTGGTAATTGAATCTGGTGTCATAGCTGATTCCCTGCCTGTTGCACCAATTATATATATCATTAATTCCAAGATGATTTACAGTCCTGATATTTTCCATAAAAATCTCAATCTTGGAAATTTCCTCTTCGTTGTTTACAAATAACTGAAACACTGTATTGGGACATTCAATTAATATTGAACCTATACTGTTTTTCCTCACGCACTCTCCTCCTTTCGGATAATCATTAGTGGTACATTGGTACCAAAGATATAAATTATAATACTATACTTGTAAGTAAAAGAAAAGCCTTTTTTCTCAATTCCCATATCTTGTTTGGTCAGACTCCCTCACAATCAAAATCTGGTATAAAGCTCTCCTCTGCCACATCTCCCTCCTGTATAAATCCATTGTTTACACCAAGGTCGATTGCGTAGTCCACATACTCATCATACTCCGCTTCAGTCACCTTTCTGTTAAGCTCTGGGAAGCCCTCCACATTAGGCAGAGGTGTAAACTGACTCATGAGACTTAAGTATATGCTGTCTCCATAGGTCTCATATAAGTATCTGACAATCGCCTTTGCATCATCCAAAAGTCCAGGTAAAAGAAGCTGTCTTACGATTACCCCCTTTTCCATCAGCCCTGTCTCCTCGTTAATGACAGGCTCTGGCTGCTGTCTTACCATCTCTGCAATGGCAGCCTTTGCAGCTTCTGGATAATCCATGGCATGCGAATATTTTTGTGCTAGTGCAGAGTCCATATATTTAAAATCAGGCAGATAGATATCCACAATTCCTTCTAACATCTTTATTGTATCCACCTTTTCATAGCTGCTGGTGTTGTATACAATAGGAAGCTTAAGGCCTTGATTTCTTGCCTGCTCCACTGCCCATATTATATGTGGCACATACTGCCCTGGTGTCACCAGATTGATATTGTTAGCTCCCTTATCCTGAAGTTCTAAAAATATCTGCACCAGTCTTTCCTTTTCGATTTCTTTCCCTGCCTGACCTCTGGATATTTTATCATTCTGGCAGAATACACAGTGGAGGGCGCAGCCACTGAAAAACACAGCTCCAGAGCCAGCTTCTCCTGATATGCACGGCTCCTCCCAGAAATGCAGGGCTGCCCTTGCGACCTTTAGTTTTCCAGAAACCATACAGGCGCCAGTATTTTCTGTGCTTCTGTTAGTATTACAGTTTCTGGGACATAATATACAATTTTCGTAAAGTTTATTAATTTCCATAGTTTACCCTTGATTAATACCCTGAAACATACTAAAATATACAAGGATTTTACTTAATTAACTTAATTTTATTTACAAGGAGATTCAAATGACTCATTCTAATTGTCTGGTTGCCCAGTCCGGCGGTCCAACAGCCGCAATAAACTCAAGCCTTGCAGGCGTTATTTCAGGAGTAATCAATTCTGAAAAATACGATGTCTGCTATGGTGCCATAAACGGCATTCTCGGTATACTGGGTGAAAACTACCTTAACTTAAGTAACTTATTTTCTGCACCAGGTCTCTTGGACAAGCTCAAATCCACACCGGCAATGTACTTAGGTTCATGCCGCTACAAGCTTCCAGACTATAAGGATGATGATTCTTCCTATGTATTCATCTTTAATCAGTTCGCCAAGCTGAATATCAAAGCTTTTTTCTATATCGGCGGAAATGATTCAATGGACACCGTATTAAAATTATCCGATTATGCAAAAAAAATCAACAGTGATATAAAAATTATCGGTATTCCAAAGACAATAGATAACGACCTCTGCATGACGGACCACACTCCCGGCTTTGGTTCTGCGGCAAAATACATCGCATCAACCATGCTTGAAATTGCCCACGACACCTTCATATATGCTGTCAAGAGTGTAACTATTGTGGAGATAATGGGGCGTGACGCAGGATGGCTCACCGCAGCCAGTGCCCTTGCAAGAGGTGACTACAACACTGCCCCTCATTTCATATATCTGCCAGAGGCTGCCTTCAACAAGGACAGATTCCTATCTGATATAAAGGAAGCCCTGAAGACCAAAAACAATGTAATTGTTGCAGTATCTGAGGGTATCAGGGATGAAAACGGAGATTATATCACCTCATCAAAGGCCGTGGCAGACCAGTTCGGACACCAGCAGCTAAGCGGTGCTGGAAAAGCCTTGGAATTTCTGGTCAAGGAAAACATCGGTGTCAAGGTGCGTTCTGTAGAAATCAATGTGCTTCAAAGATGTGCCTCCCATCTGGCTTCACTCACAGATATAAACGAGGCCTTCGCTCAGGGACAAAAGGGCGTAGAGCTGGCAGAAGCTGGCGAAACAGCAACAATGGTCTGCCTCAAGAGAGTTTCAAACTCACCATACAAGGTTGAGATAAGCCACGCTCCGATTAAAAACATTGCAAATGAAGCGAAATCAGTGCCTAGAGAATGGATAAATGAAGCTGGAAATGACATAACCCAGGAATTACTGGACTATCTCTATCCGCTTATTCAGGGCGAGGTCAGTGTAAAGTATGAGCATGGTATTCCAAGCTATATGAACGTGTCCCACCTTAGAGGCAAGAAATCAAACTAATCAATATGATACAGAAAACATACAGAAAACCTGCCACCAATCGAACCTGCCACTGGCAGCTTCTCTGGATGCATGGCAACTGGCAGCTTTTCTGCATACTAAGGCATCAAAAAAGCTCCCCGCAACTATATCAGTTACGGAGAGCTTTCTAATTCATTCTAACTACATATTTTCAACAAAATACACTGTATCCCAGTAAATTAACACAGCTTTAATCATGGTAAGTCCCAGCAAATAATTTAGCTTGCCTCAAACTGCGAATTATACAGGTTCGCATAGAAGCCATTCTCTTTCAGAAGCTCCTCATGTCTGCCCTGCTCTATTATCTTGCCATCCTTCATCACAAGGATTACATCCGCATCCCTGATTGTAGAGAGTCTGTGAGCTACGATAAAGCTTGTACGTCCCTGCATCATCTTGAGGAAGGCTCTCTGTATCTTAATCTCAGTACGGGTATCAATCGATGATGTCGCCTCGTCTAAGATAAGCATAGGTGGCAGGCAGAGCATAACTCTTGTGATACATAAGAGCTGCTTCTGTCCCTGAGACAGATTACCTCCATCCTCAGTGATAACTGTGTCATAACCCTTTGGCAGTCTCTTTATAAAGCTATGGGCATGGGTAGCTTTTGCTGCTTCAATGATTTCCTCATCAGTGGCATCTGGCTTGCCCATGCAGATATTATCTCTGATAGTGCCATTTTTAAGCCAAGTCTCCTGAAGCACCATACCATAGTTTTTCCTCAGACTGTGTCTGGTCATATCCTTTATATCATGCTCGCTGACCTTGATTTTACCGCTGGTTACATCATAGAATCTCATAAGCAGGTTAATAAGTGTGGTCTTACCACAACCTGTAGGTCCTACAATCGCAACTCTCTGTCCTGGCTTTACATGCAGGTTAAAATCCTCAATAAGCTTCTGGTCTGGCTCATATGAGAAATATACATCCTCTATATCAACCCTTCCATCTGCCTCATCAAGCTCGTAGGCATCCTCTGCATCAGGGATTTCCCTCTCAACCTCTATAAGCTCAAAGATTCTTGATGCACAGGCAATAGCGTTCTGGAGCTCTGTGATGACACCTGATATCTCGTTAAATGGCTTGGTGTACTGGTTAGCATATGACAAAAAGCATGTGAGCTGTCCTACTGTAATACCGCCGAGTATGGCAGAAATTGCACCAAAAACACCTACGCTGGCATACACAATCGAGTTTACAAATCGTGTGGATGGATTTGTAAGGCTTGAAAAAAATGTAGCTCTCAGTGAATACTGGCTTAATCTGTCATTTATCTCGTCAAACTGCTCTATCGCTTTCTTCTCATGGTTAAATGCCACAAGCACCTTCTGGTTTCCAATCATCTCATCAATTAAGGCAGTCTGCTCACCCCTTGTCTTTGACTGAAGCTGGAACATAGAATAGGTTCTCTTTGCTATAAAGCTTGCAACCACAAGGGATAATGGTGTAAGCACCACTACTACAACTGCGATTTTGGCATTTATTGTAAGCATGAAAATAAGTGTACCAACAATGGTCGCAACTCCTGTAAAGAGCTGGGTAAGTCCAAGCAGAAGACCATCTGCAAAGGTATCTACATCAGATATAATTCTGCTGACTATATCTCCATGGGAATGGCTGTCAATATATGACAATGGTATTTTCTCAATATTTTCAAATGCGTCTGTTCTTATATCACGTATTACATTGTAGGTCATCTTGTTGTTGCATACATTGGTAAGCCACTGGGCTATAGCCGCAAATACTACCGCTATAAGTGCCTTTACTACAATCTGCATTATTCCGTCAAAATCGACCTGCCCCTTTCCTATAATCAGGTCGATTGCCCGTCCTGTCAGTATAGGAAAATATAAGGTCAATGCCACTGTAACAATTGACAGGGCAAGGGCTGCTATCAAAAGCGGAATATATCGCTTGATATATCTGAACACTTTTTTGAGAGTGACTACCTGGTAGCTGTTCTTTTTATCTTGCATTAGAAGCACCTCCTGTCAATTCCTCTTTCTTAAACTGGGACTCATAGATTTCCCTGTAGGTCTCACATGAGGTGAGAAGCTCATCATGGGTTCCGATTCCAACAATCTGGCCATCATCCATTACAATAATTTTATCTGCAAACATTATAGATGATGTTCTCTGGGAAACTATAAATATTGTTTTAGTTCCCTGCATATTTTTAAGAGCCTTTCTTAAAGCTGCATCTGTTGCAAAATCCAGGGCTGATGCACTGTCATCCAATATGAGGATATCAGGATTTTTCACAACTGCTCTTGCAATTGTAAGCCTCTGCTTCTGTCCTCCTGACAGATTACGTCCTCCCTGCTCTATGATGTGGTCAAGTCCGCCTTCTTTGCCTTTTACCACATCCTCTGCCTGGGCAATTCTTATTGCATCCCACATTTCTTCCTCTGTGGCATTCTCATTGCCCCATCTTAAGTTGTCAGCGATAGTGCCATGGAACATGACAGCCTTCTGCATTACCATGCCGATTTTATCCCTAAGTGTAACGATTGGATAATCCTTCACATCAAGACCCTGTATCTTTACAGAGCCGCTGCAGGCATCATAAAATCTCGGAATCATGTTGACCAGTGTGGTCTTACCTGAGCCAGTTCCACCGATGACACCGATTGTCTGTCCTTTTTCCACAGACAGATTAATATCTGTGAGTGCATCCTCTGTAGAGCCTGCGTATCTCATGCAGGCATGGTCAAATTCAACCATAGGTGCATTCTCATCAATCTTAAGGTCTGATAACTGCTTCTCATCTGTATTTGGAATAGAAGCCTTGATTTCAAATATATCCTGTATTCTGTTACCACAGGCAATTGATTTATTTACATTCACAATAAGATTTGCAAGCTTTACAAGCTCCACAAGTATCTGTGACATGTAGTTTACAAGGGCAACCACCTCACCCTGGGTAAGAATACCAGCATAGGTCTGCCTGCCACCTACCCATATAACAACAAGTGTGGCTGCATTTATGATAATAAATGTCAGTGGATTCATAAGAGCTGAAATCCTGCCCACTGCCATCTGCATGCCTGTGAGGAACTGGTTGTCCTCATTGAAGGTCTCTATCTCGTCATTTTCCTTGTTGAAAGCCCTTATAACTCTGGCTCCCTCAAGGTTCTCCCTTGTCCTGCCAAGGATTTTGTCAAGCCCTCCCTGTACCTTCTTAAATCTCGGTACGCTGAGTGCCATAATTCCAAATACAACCACTGATAAAAGAGGAATTGTGACAACAAATACCAGGGCACCCTTCACGTTTACCGTAAACGCCATTATCATTGCACCAAAGACAATAAATGGTGAACGAAGGAAGAGTCTTAACACCATGTTTACTCCGGACTGGGTCTGGTTGATGTCACTTGTAAGTCTGGTAATTAAAGTAGATGTACCTACAGTATCCATCTCGTTAAATGACAGGGTCTGGATATGCTCAAACAGGTGGTGTCTCACCTCTGTAGAAAATCCTACCGCTGCCTTTGCCGAAAAATACTGGGCTGTGGCTGCACTTACAAAGCCCACAACAGCTAAAAGCACCAGCACTCCGCACATCTTGTAGACATAGCCCCTGTCACTGTTTGCAATACCATTATCAATGATGGCTGCAACAACAAGGGGTACTATAAGCTCAAAGGATGCTTCCAGAAGCTTAAATAATGGTGCCAGAACTACTTCTTTTTTGTAGTTTTTCAGGTAAATAAGTAATTTTTTCATTTTGCTTTGTCTCCATAAAAAAGTCATGACATATGTCATGACTCTTTATTTTATATTTTAATTTTATTTGTTCTCATTATAAAACTTCTTGATGGCATCAAAGGTCTCAGAACTTATAATGTGCTCTACCCTGCAGGCATCCTCGCTGGCAATTTCCTCCGGAACCCCAAGCTTTACGAGACATTCTGACAAAAGCTTATGTCTCTCGTATATCATCTCTGCAATATTTTTACCACTCTCAGTAAGTGTGATAAATCCAGCATCGCTTACGATTATCTGTCCCTTTTCCCTGAGATTTTTCATTGCAATACTTACACTTGATTTCTTAAAGCCCAGCTCGTTTGCTATATCAACAGAGCGCACCACCGGAAGCTTCTCGCTCAATATTAATATTGTCTCCAAATAGTTCTCTGATGATTCATTGCTATGCATTAAAATACCTCCAAAATAAAATTTATCCTATTATAGCATAATAAAAAGCTTTATGCTACACCATATCGCTCAAAGAATTCATTCTTGCAACATGGCTTGCTGTAAAAATACCCCTGAATATAATCAGGTTCCATAACATTTAACCTGTTAAGTTCATCCTGAGTCTCTACACCCTCGACCACAATCTTAAGCTCCACACTGTGAGCCAAGTCAATAATGTGCTTCATAAGTGTATTCTCATATGAGTTATTAAGTGCCTTGACTGTAAAGCCCCTGTCAAGCTTGACATAATCTGGCGAGAAATTGCTGATGCTTGATAAATTGGAATATCCTGTACCAAAATCATCAAGGGCAATAAGCACGCCTATTCTCTTTAAGGAATCCCAAACCCTGCGGACAGGCAGTGAATTCTCGAGATAGCCACTCTCTGTTATCTCAACCACAAAGCTTTCTGGCTTAAGTCCATACTTGGCAAGTACGTTAAATATATCCTTTAGGATTGCACTCTTCAATATCTGCACATAGGACAGGTTAATACTGACCTTAAAATCAGGATATACCATCTGCATTTTCTTGCACATGATGGCAGCCTGCTCTAAGATAAATCTGCCCACAGGGATTATCAGTCCCGATTCCTCTAATATAGGTATAAAATCTATAGGAGAAATCCTCTCTCCATCCCAGGTCTGATACCTGAGCAGACACTCAGCTGCATAGAGCTTGGCAGGGACACTGCTGTCTCCCGCTGTCATAAGAGGCTGGAAAAATACCTCAAAGCCTTTAAAATCCTCATTTACAGACTTTCTGACATTTTCAAGAATTTTTTTCTTTCTCAGGAAGCTGTCATAATCATCCTCTGAGAAAATGTATACCTGATTCTTGCCCCTGTTCTTTGCCTGCTGCAGAGCAAAAGTAGAGAGTTTTAGGATTCTCTCGTATTTTGTGGCATCATTGTCCTGGCAGGAAATTATACCGCCTGATATGGTGTACACAGCCTCATAATTATTTCTCTCTATAAGTCTGTCAAGGGCACGCCTGATTTTCTTATACAGCTCATGTCCCTCGGCTGTGCTTCCACAGTTAGTGTCAACTATCATATATTCGTCTGCCACTGCGTGATAAGCATGCTGGTTCTCCCCCAGAGACTCCACTATGCAGTCTGCCACACAGCTTAAAATATAATCTCCATATCCGATGCCAAACTTCTCATTGATATCCTTAAATCCGTCTATTCCTATACGGAGAACAAAGCCAAGCTTTCCTTTTTCTGCCTCCTGCTCCACAATCTGTCTCATCTCTGAGGTCTGAAGCAAGCCACTGTTATTGTCAGCCTTTGCTACCATTCCGACTTCATTTACGCAGCCGATTAACATCCTGGGTCTGTCTCCGTCTCCTTCAACAACCCTGCCACGGCAGTTAATCCATATAGGTCTGTTATTGTAGTCAAGCCACCTGTAGGTGATGTCGTGCTCTTTCTTTTTGCCCTCCATCATATCGTTTAAGTCTCTGGTAAGAATTGCCACATCATCCTTGTGAACAAACTGCTCATGAGTCTTTATTGCATTATCAAAAAATGCCCCCGGAACATTAAATCTGTCAACAGCCTTTTCAGAAATATAGTATACATCTCTCTCAAGATCCATCACATATGGATAATCGTCCATACAAGGTGCATACATCTTTATCATTTCCATATAGTCTTCAAATGTTATATTTTTCCCCGACATATTCACACACTTTCCAGCATCTGTATATAAATGCCTTCTCAACTTTGTATAGCTATATTTCTAATTATAAGACTAAAGTTCGAGACTATCAACTATTTCTTTGAGGGCATCTGCTGATTCCTTAAGCTTGAGAGCCTCCTCACCATTTAACTCGATTGGTACATCTGTCTCAAGTCCATCTGCCCCCACTATTGCAGGCATACTGATTACCACATCCTCTATGCCATAGGCTCCGTGCATCATGTGTGAAACTGGCAGCACTGTTTTTTCATCCCTTATGATTGCTTCACAGATTCTCTTCACAGCCATTGCGACACCATAATATGTGGCATGCTTTTTATTGATAATCTCATATGCACTGTTCTTTACATTCTGGGCGATTTCATCTGCATTCTCTCTGTGTTTGTAGTGGCCTCTCATCTCGCAGAATTTTGGAATCTCTACACCTGAGACATTGGCTGAGCTCCACGCTACTACCTCGCTGTCGCCATGCTCACCAACGATAAAGGCATGCACGCTCCTGCTGTCAACTGACAGATGCTCTCCTAAGGCATACTTAAGTCTTGCTGTATCAAGCACTGTACCAGAGCCGATTACACGCTCCTCTGGAAGTCCTGACAGCTTGATTGCTACCTGGGTCAGTATGTCAACCGGATTTGCTACAACCAGAAGAATTCCGCCAAAATCTCTCTTTGCAATTTCAGGAATAATGGACTTAAATATATTTACATTCTTGTGTACCAGGTCAAGTCTTGTCTCACCAGGCTTTTGTCCTGCTCCCGCTGATATGATTATGATTCCTGCATCAGAGACATCATCATAGTCTCCTGCATAGATTTTCATCTGTCTGGCAAATGGAATACCATGGCTTATATCCATAGCCTCTCCCTCTGCCTTATTCTTATCTGCGTCTATCAAAACTATCTCAGTAAATAATCCGCTCTGCATAAGTGCAAAAACTGATGCAGAACCTACAAAACCACAGCCTATCATTACCGCTTTTCTTGAATTTACTACTTTACTCATAATATTTCCTCCTGTTTATTTATTTCTATATAATAGCTGCTATAACAACTGTTCCTATGCCTTACAGCTATAGATACAGTATATCCATATACTTCCATTATATATGTTGTAATTACAACATATTGACCAGGCCAGCAGCTGGCAGCTTTTATTGCATATTTTAGTATACAGAAAACCTGCCACTGGCAGCTTTTCTGCATACTGGGGCATTAAAATCCCCACATCGCAGGATGTGGGGATAAATTTAGATATACTTAGAGATACACTGTATAATTTTATCTGGCTCAAATGGTTTTACCACAAAATCCTTGGCGCCGTTTGCAATGGCTGTAAAGACCTTGTCCTGCTGTCCAAGGGCTGAAACCATGATAACAGCTGCCTCCGGGTCATACTCTGTGATGTCCTTTGTCGCTTCAAGTCCATTTCTGTCAGGCATTGTAATATCCATCAACACAACATCCGGCTTTAAAACCTTGTACCTTTCAAATGCTTCTATACCATTTGCTGCCTCGCCGATTACCTCATGACCAGCTTCCTTTAAAATTTTGATAAGAGTCATTCTCATAAATGCTGCATCATCGCACACTAAAATACTTGCCATTTTTCATCTCTCTTTTCTAGTATTTTTTATAAGCTATAAAGATTATAACAGAACATGGCTAAAATACAAAGTACTTTTTTCCCAAATTTTGGCTAAATCACTTATTTTTTGAATTTCTATACTCCAGCGGAGTCATATTATACAGCTTTCTGAACTGTCTGTTAAAATGCTCCACATTCTGATAGCCTGATTCATAAGCTATATTTTCGACTGTCATGGTGCCGTTTCTCAAGAGTGAACGTGCCTTTTTCATTTTGGCATGAGTCAGAAGGTCTCCAAAGTTCTTGCCTGATTTCTCCTTTATATATTTGGACACATATGGCTCTGACAGGTGAAACTCTGTGGCAAGGTCTGTGAGATTTATGGTCTTATAATTTGACTGGATGTAATTTAACATTGCCACATATCTCTCATCCTTTACTGTGGTGTCCTTTATAGTGTCAAGCAGATGGTTCACAGCCACCACAAGGGCATTAATTGACGCCTTGATAATATCCTCATCTGTACCCACACCCCAGAACATGCTGCCCTGATAGGTTATGCCCACATATGCCATAGCCTTTGATGAAGAACCGTGGGACAGGGCATGCTCCTCGTAGGTGGTCAGCTCAAAGCTTATGTCAAAATACTGCTTTATGATGTTGCAGACTGCATCAAGACGACCGTTTCCATTTGCCTCAACCTTTCTCTCATTGCTGCCCTGAGAGATTACTGCCTCTGCAAAGATTCCATTTACCTGTTTGAAATGGCACTCTGGTATATAAAAATAAGGATGTCTCTCGATATAATTTTCGCAGAAGATATTGTATACCCACTGTGGTGACAGCTCCTTCTGCTTCTCATCCGACACCTGTTTTACCAGATAACCCACCTGCTCACGCATCTTCTCAGGCATGGATATGCCGAAATTCTGCTTAAGTATATATGACACACCGCCCTTTCCAGACTGGCTGTTTATCCTGATTACATCTGCTTCGTAGGTTCTGCCCACATCCACAGGGTCGATTGGCAGATATGGCACTGTCCACTTGTCCAGATGCTTCTCCTCTCTCCATGCCATGCCCTTTGAGATTGCATCCTGATGAGAGCCTGAAAAGGCTGTGAACACCAGATCTCCTGCATATGGCTGTCTTTCATGGACGTGCATCCTTGTGAAACGCTCGTATTTCTCCCGGATGGATGGCATATCTGAAAAGTCAAGCTCCGGGTCTACTCCGTGCGAAAACATGTTCATGGCAAGGGTCACTATATCCACGTTTCCTGTTCTCTCTCCGTTTCCAAAGAGGGTACCCTCTATCTCCTGTGCGCCTGCCAATATGCCAAGCTCTGCATCACTCACTCCGCTTCCCCTGTCATTGTGCGGGTGTAAGCTTAAGACAACTGCATCCCTGTATTTCAAATGCTTGTGGATGAACTCAACCTGGGTGGCAAATACATGGGGCATGGCATTTTCTACTGTTGTAGGTATATTTATGATTGCCTTGCTGCTGGTCTCTGGCTGCCATACATCAAGCACTGCATTGCAGACCTCCACTGCATAGTCAACCTCTGTGCCCGGGAAGCTCTCCGGTGAGTACTGGAATCTGAAATTGCCCTCTGTCTCTGCTGCAAGCTCCTTTAAAAGCTTTGCACCATCAACTGCAATCTGCTTTACCTCTTCCCTGCTCTTCTTAAAAACCTGCTCACGCTGGGCAACCGATGTGGAATTATAAAGATGCACTACCGCAGACTTTACCCCCTCAAGGGAAGCAAAGGTTTTCCTTATGATATGCTCTCTGGACTGTGTGAGCACATGGATTGTCACATCATCTGGAATCATATTTCGCTCTATCAGTGCTCTGGTAAAATTGTATTCTGTCTCGGACGCTGCCGGGAAGCCAATCTCAATCTCCTTGAAGCCTATATCAACCAGGAGCTTAAAAAACTCAAGCTTCTCATCCAGATTCATAGGCTCAATCAGTGCCTGATTTCCATCTCGCAAATCTACTGAGCACCAGACAGGCGCCTTGTCTATATGATCCTTTTTCACCCAATCGTATGTGCATTCTGGTGGCATAAAATACGCTATGTCATACTTTTCATAACCCTTCACTGTCAAATTCCTCTTTTCATACATATATTTTTCACTTAATGATGATGTTAGCAGAAGTATTTGTATTTTTGAATGATTAAATTTAATCACTTTCATTGATATATTTTGCTATTTTTATAAATAATTATCAATGTGGTTGATTTTTTATACTTAAGTACTAAAAAGCTTGATTTTATCGGGAAAATTTGTTGTAATTACAACATAGGAAATATGAGGAGGACAAGACTATGGGAACAAAATATGATTTTTTACTCAGGACACCACTTTTTCAGGGAATCCGTGATGATGAGCTCAAGTCTCTGCTTAGGTCCATGCATTATAGTGTAAAAAAATACGAAAAGGGCGAAATAGTACTTCATACAGGCGACACAGGCAGACCTCTTGGAATAGTCTTGTCTGGAAAGGTGCATATAGAAAAATGTGATTTCTGGGGGAATAAGACTATACTTGACAGCCTGGGCAAGGGACAGGTCTTTGCCGAGACCTATGCCTGCAACCCTGATATCCCCCTGATGGTAAGTGTTGTGGCGATGGAGGATTGCGAGATTATGTTTCTGGAGGTGCTGTCTCTGCTTACAGACAGGGCATACAGCCGCAGTGAGCAGCAGCTTCTTACCAATCTCTTCAGGGTTTCTGCACGCAAAAACCTCGTACTGTCCCAGAGAATCTTTCACACTTCTCCAAAGACAATACGAGGTCGTCTCATCTCTTATCTGTCAGCACAGGCAACGCTGTCGGACAGCCAGTATTTTGATATTGATTTTGACAGACAGCAGCTGGCTGACTACCTGAATGTAGACAGGAGCGCCCTGTCGGCAGAGCTTGGCAAGATGAAGAGGGAAGGACTTATAGATTTCCAAAAGAACAGTTTTAAATTACTTATTTAAAAAACTTAAGTCTGGAAGCGAGAGCTTATCTAACACATCCTGTATAAAGCTTTGTGTGTCGTCCCTCACTGTCCTCCACTGGATTACCTCAAGGCTGTTCAGATAATCTGTTTTGCCTTCAAAGAGGTCTTCTGTGGCTTCCTCTTTTACTACTTTTCCAAGGAAATACGCCCTGGCAAGCAACTCATCATCACAGGTGATTTTGATATTTTTCATATTCATCTTGAAACCGTTTTTGATTTCTTCCCAGTTAAAGCCTGCTGTCATCTGGTAGATTTTATTATTATTTCCATAATAATTAGCGGTCATGTCTATCCAGTTTTCCGTTTCAGGGTCTCTTGTCATGGTAAGCTCCATGCTCTCGTTGTCTGGCAGCTCATAGGTGAATATGCAGGTGGATGCATTTTCTCCGTCAAGGACAAGGGTGGCACCCTCCAGTATATCTGACAAATCCAGCTCCATCCTGCGGAACTTGTTGTGGTTTGTGAGATACATAATCACATTCACGTCATAATCAGGGTCATCCATTCCAAGAAGCTCCCATATAAAATGTCCGTCCCCCCTGTGGATAGTTACGGAATAGCCTGTGCTCTCTGTTCCATCATCGTTTTCCACAGTCTTGTCTGTCTCTTCAATCTCTATCTGTGACATCAGCTTAATAATATTGGTGTAGTTATCCCTGAACCATGCTCTGTCTATATCTGAGGTCAGCTCCGGCATCTTTGGAAACCAGTCTAAGTCTGTCGGGAAAGCATAGCCTATATCATTACCCAGAATCGGTGCTGATATATACCATGTATTGTCCTGCGCATATAGATTGAGCTGTCCTGCCTCTGCCCACAGCAGATTGAGCTTGGACTGACTTGCAAATTTTTTCTGTGAAAAAGACCTGGTGGCATCCATATCTACAGACACGGTTGCCTCCATATCCTTTATCTCTGGGAAGCCCATCACACCAGTCACCCTGGTATCAGAGTTCATGTAATCACTGAAAAACTCCATGATGTCAACATCATATAGCAAATATTCTTTATTTTTTAAAGTTGATTCCGAAAAATTTATCACAGAGTATAAAAGCTTTACTCTGGGATTTCTCATCGCCACACCTATACCAATTATAAGTACAGCTACAAGTACCAGCAGAATACTAATTCTGATTTTTTTCTTCTTTCCTGTCACTTCTGCTCCTACAATTCCTTTATTACTATTATCTGGCAAGCTTCTGCCTTCTTCTGGCACGAATCATGTCAATAACCCCGACAAATGCTGCCAGGAGTGCTATGCTGATTAATACGCCGCCAAGTATATCTGTAAACCAGTGTACTCCACATGCGAGTCTTCCAAATACAGTAAGTACAATGAAAAATCCGCATATTGCCTGGATTGTGTCCCTGATTGTCTTATTTTCTATATATCTCTTGAGATATTTTCCTGATAATATCATTGTGCTTCCCATGATTACACAGATTAGCATGGTGTGGGATGATGGGAAGGATGCTGCTGGCTCTGTCTCATCAGGCATGATTATCGGTCTGTAGTTGATGATGACCTTTTCAAACAATACATATAAGACAACAACTACTGCATAGAGTCCTGCAAGGGAGAAAAGCTCCTTGTCTACCTTTACAAGGCTTTTTCTCAGTATCATCTGAAGTCCGCCAAACAATGCAAAGCATAGGGCTGTGAGAATTGCCACTATTCCTATCGCATTGGTGAGCTTATACCAGAACATATTGGTTCCGAAAAAGCCTGCTACTGCGCCATTTATCGTTGACAAACCGATGCTTGTGCCTGCTGGTCCTATTGCTGCTACGTCTACGGTCTTTACCAATACTATAAGCAGGATGAAAAGTATGCCTGCTATTCCTGAAGTGATAAACTTCTTATTCATAATCTTCCTCCTATTGGGGCGGCGCCCCTGTGGTTTTGAATATTTTTCCTTTAATTATAATATATTACTGGATTGGAACTGTCTATGAATGAAACCTTAAATTTTTATGAAAATTGTGAGGGGGGTGGTGAAGGGATATGGCGACAGGGGGATGAAATTTGGGGCGGGTTCCGGATGTAAGATTTTCTAAATGCTCTGGTTTAAGTTGTCAATGCTTGACGCAACCGCTCACCGACAAAACCTGCCACTGGCAGCTTTTGCTGGACACATTGGCGGATATTCGCCATCCATGGCTCAAGTCTCACTCTCGGCAACGTCCTGTTGCCGAGCTGCTGGGGAACGTACAGAGCATTAAGAAAATCTAACATCCTACACAAGCCCCAAATTTCATCCCCCTGCCGCCATATCCCATCGCTACCTTGTTAAATCAAGTCAAAAAAATGCAACCAATTGAACCTGCCTCTGGCAGGTTCTCTGGTTGCTAATTTAATTCATTATCTAACATGAAAGCTGCGCTCATCCTCAACTACTGGTATCTCGTGATATTCCATTCTGTCGATTTGAATGTATGAGCCTTGATTTATGAGTTTTAACATCTCGTTTATCTGCTCTTCTGTCCCTTGAGCCTCCATGCTGACTGAGCCATCCCATTCATTTTTGACCCAGCCTGTGACTCTCAGTCCATTTGCGGCGTACTGGGCTCTGTATCTGAAGCCTACGCCCTGGACTGAGCCTGTGAATTTGAATGCTTTTCGTATCATTGATTATCCAAAGTATCTCTCAAGTAATCCCTTAAGAGCTTTTCCGTGACGTGCCTCATCGCGTGCCATCTCATGAAC
>CAVKUD010000013.1:0-25838 GCA_963659315.1 Senegalimassilia sp.
TCTCGGTGCTGACTTCATATTTTTTCTGCAAAATACACTGTATATCAGTAGATTTCCACAACCCCCATGTGGGAAGTTTTTAACCCATACACTTACTTATGCTCTGCCGCATCAATTCTGATAAGCGCCTTGCGGAGCGCAAACTCCGCCCGCTTAACATCTATCTCAGCAGTATGATTAGCAAGTCTTTCCTCTGCTCGTTGCTTGGCAGACTCTGCACGGCTGACATCAATCTCGTCAGGCCACTCAGCCAGCTCTGCAAGAAGAGTCACCTTGTCTCCAAGGATTTCAGCGAATCCAGCATGGACTGCTGCAACCTTCTCTTCCTCACCATTATGGATTATTACAAGTCCTGGTGCAAGAACTGTTGTCATAGGAATATGATTTTTGTATACACCAAGCTCTCCAGCCTGGGCTGTGAACTCGATAAAGTCAGACTCTCCTGTGTAGAAGACCCTGTCTGGTGTAATTATTTCTACCTTGAAAATATTATCTGCCATAAGCTCACCCCTTACTGCATTCTGGCACGTACTTCGTCAATGCTTCCTGCATTAAGGAAATAAGCTTCAGGAACATCGTCATGCTTTCCTTCGATGATTTCCTTGAATCCACGGATTGTCTCAGCGATTGGAACATACTTTCCTTCAAGTCCTGTAAACTGTCCTGCTACGAAGAATGGCTGAGAGAGGAATCTCTGAACCTTACGCGCACGGTTAACTACAAGCTTGTCATCCTCTGATAATTCATCCATACCGAGAATAGCGATAATATCCTGTAACTCTTTGTACTTCTGTAAAATCTCCTGTACAGCATGGGCAACTTCAAAGTGCTCCTGGCCTACGATACGTGGGTCAAGAATACGTGATGTAGATGCAAGTGGATCTACGGCTGGGTAGATACCAAGCTCGGCGATTGAACGCTCAAGTACTGTTGTTGCATCCAGATGTGCGAATGTTGTAGCTGGAGCTGGGTCAGTCAAGTCATCGGCTGGCACATATACTGCCTGTACTGATGTGATTGAACCATTCTTTGTTGATGTAATACGCTCCTGAAGAGCCCCCATCTCAGTCTGGAGTGTTGGCTGATAACCAACGGCTGAAGGCATACGTCCAAGAAGGGCAGATACCTCAGATCCAGCCTGTGTAAAACGGAAAATGTTATCTACAAAGAGAAGCACATCCTTTCCACCCTTATCACGGAAGTACTCAGCCATTGTAAGACCTGTAAGAGCAACTCTCATACGTGCTCCTGGTGGCTCGTTCATCTGACCGAACACCATGGTAGTCTTGTCAATAACCCCTGATTCTTTCATTTCATAATATAAGTCATTTCCTTCACGGGTACGCTCACCTACACCTGTGAATACTGAGTATCCACCATGCTCTGTAGCGATGTTGTGAATCAACTCCTGAATGAGTACTGTCTTACCTACACCGGCACCACCGAAAAGACCAATCTTTCCACCCTTCTGATATGGGCAAAGAAGGTCAACGACCTTGATACCTGTCTCTAACATCTCCTGGGATGTTGCCTGCTCCTCAAATGATGGAGCTGGTCTATGAATTGGCCAATGCTCCTCTGTCTCAGGAGCTTCAATCTCATCTATTGGATTTCCAAGCACGTTAAACATTCTTCCCAGTGTGTTTTCACCAACTGGTACAGAAATTGGTGCTCCAGTTGCGATAGCATCCATTCCACGAACCAAACCATCTGTAGGTCCTAAGGCGATACATCTAACTGTGTCATCACCCAGATGCTGAGCAACCTCAACGACTAACTTTCCACCATCCTTGAGAGGAACGTCAATCGCATCATTTATCTCAGGCAGCCTGCCCTCTGAAAATTTGATATCCAGAACGGCACTGATAATCTGGGTAATTTTACCAACATTCTTATCTGCCATTTTTGTTCTCCTTTTCGTTTATTTTTGCTATGAAATAGCATTCGCACCAGCGATAATCTCAGTAAGCTCCTGAGTAATAGATCCCTGACGTGCTCTATTGTATTTCAGTGTCAGATCACTGATCATATCTTCTGCATTGCTTGTAGCAGAATCCATTGCCTGCATACGGGCTCCGTTTTCACTTGCCAAAGCCTCAACAAGTGCTCCGTAGAATAAGCTTGTCACATATTTAGGAATAATCATGTCGAGAGCCTCCTCTTCGTTTGGCTCATAGTTCATCATGACATTTGAGTCCTCTGTGCTGACCTCATCTGGGTTAATCTCCACTGGCAGAAGCTTAATAAGCTTTGCCTCCTGAGTAACTGTATTCTTAAAATGTGTGTAAGCCAGATAGATTTCTCCAACCTCACCATTTGCAAATGAGTCAAGCACTCTCTTACAGAGAGCTGCTGCATCTGCGTAGGTCGGATCCTCCATAATCTGTGGCGCACTCTCTACGATATTATAGCCACGGGACTGGAGCATTTCCTCTCCCTTTCCTCCGATAGCATATATATCGAGATCCTCTTTCTTCCAATCACTTCCAGTAATAAGCTTTACGATATTACTGTTGTAACCACCGGCAAGTCCTCTGTTTGAAGAGATAACTACAACTGCCTTCTTATCTGATTCGCCTGGAGTCAGGTAAGGGTGGTTGATATTTCCACTCTTTGCAAGCATAGAGCTTACAGTCTTGTACATGTAATTGAAATAAGGGTCTGTTGACTCTGCACGAGTCTTTGCCTTTTGCAGTTTAACGGTAGAAACAAGCTTCATTGCCTTGGTGATCTGCTGAGTACTTGAAATACTACTTTTTCTTCGCTTAATGTCTCGCATTGAGGCCATTTCTTACCACCTACTTTCTGCCGTTATTTGAACTGTGCCTTGCACTCTTCAATGGCTTTTACAAGCTTAGCTTCAAGCTCATCATCCATTACCTTCTTTGTAGCAATCTCTTCTGGGATTTCAGGATATTTTGTATCGATGAAATCAAAGAGCTCCTGCTCAAAGCGTAAAATGTCTTCCACTTCAATATCAAGGAGATATTTCTTTGTAGCAGCATAGATAATGATAATCTGCTTTTCAACAGGCATTGGCTTATACTGTGGCTGCTTAAGGATTTCCTTGATTCTTGCACCCTGTGCTAACTGCTCTGCTGTACTTGCATCAAGCTCTGAACCGAACTGGGCAAATGCTGCAAGCTCACGGTACTGGGCAAGCTCTACTCGGATAGGTGCTGCGATTTTCTTCATAGCCTTAATCTGAGCTGAACCTCCAACTCGTGATACCGACAAACCAGCATTGATAGCTGGGCGGAATCCTGCGTTGAACATCTCTGTCTCAAGATATATCTGACCATCTGTAATAGAAATTACATTGGTAGGAATGTATGCAGATACATCGCCTGCCTGTGTCTCAATGATAGGAAGGGCTGTAAGTGAACCTCCACCTAACTTGTCTGAGAGACGGGCTGCACGCTCCAATAATCTTGAATGGAGATAGAATACATCTCCTGGGTATGCCTCACGTCCTGGTGCTCTCTTTAAGAGGAGAGAAAGTGTACGGTATGCGGCAGCATGCTTTGACAAATCATCATAAACGATGAGTACATCCTGTCCATTCTCCATCCACTCTTCACCGATGGCACATCCTGAATATGGTGCAATATACTGGAGAGGAGCAAGCTCAGATGCTGTAGCTGCTACTACTGTTGTATATGACATTGCGCCAAATTCCTCTAACTCATTTACAATTGATGCAACTGTTGAAGCCTTCTGTCCGATAGCAACGTAAATACATTTTACGTTCTGACCCTTCTGGTTGATAATTGTATCAATTGCAATAGCTGTCTTTCCTGTCTGACGGTCACCGATGATAAGCTCACGCTGTCCACGTCCGATTGGAACCATGGAATCGATGGCCTTGATACCTGTCTGTAATGGGGTATCTACTGATTTTCTTGAAATAACACCAGATGCAACTCGCTCAATCTGACGGAACTTATCAGACTCGATAGGTCCTTTTCCATCTATTGGCTGTCCTAAGGCGTTTACAACACGTCCTAAAAGTGCATCTCCAACCGGCACCTCAACAACTCGTCCGGTAGTCTTTACGGTATCTCCCTCGTTGATATTCTTCTGTGAGCCTAAAAGTACGGCACCAACATTATCTTCCTCAAGGTTTAATACCATTCCATAAACTTCTCCTGGGAACTCCAAAAGTTCTCCCTGCATCGCATTCTCCAAACCATGGATACGAGCAATACCATCGGCTACCTGAATAACGGTTCCAACGTCTGCTACCTCAAGCTGGGATGCGTATCTCTTAATCTGCTCTTTGATTACTGAGCTGATTTCTTCTGGCTTTAAATTCATGGAGCGCATTCACCTACTTTCAACTGTATTTTTGTTAATTCGCGGGTTAAGTCATTAAGCTTGTTCTTAATGCTTGAGTCTACTACTCTGTCCCCGATACGAATTTTCATGCCACCAATAAGTGTGGCATCGACATCAAAGTGCATCTCGAATTCCACATATTTTGTGGTTTCAAGAAGACGCTTCTCGACTGCTGCCTTCTGAGCCTCAGACAGCTCAACTGCAGATGTCACATAAGCTGTTCCAATATTCTTGTGTTCCTTTACCCTGTTTATAAAGTATTCAAACACACTGTCAAGCTCATTGTAATGATCCTTTTCCACAATCATTCTCATGAGTCCTACCAGTTCCATGGAAACCTTTCCTGTAAAAATATCCTCGATGACCTTGATTTTATCTTCTTTAACGATCTTTGGATGATTCATCAGTTTGGTCAGGTCCTCATTCTCTGCGATTGCCACAGAGACAGCCCTTACCTCTTCTAACATGGAATCCAGCTGGTTGTTCTCAAGGGCCAGTTCAAACAATGCATCACCGTATGTCTTAGATACTAGCTTAGCCATGTTGACTCTCCCATCTCATTAAGTGTTTCTTCAACCAATGTATCCTGAATGTTTGTATCGATTGAAGCTGCAACCACCTTCTGTGCCATAAGGGATGCAATCTGAATCATTTCCTGCTTCATATCATCCATTGCATGCTTCTTCTCAAGCTCGGCTTCTTCCTGCGCTCTCTTGATGATGCGGGAAGCTTCCTCCTTCGCTTCATCAACAATTTTAGCTTCATTTTTCAGGGCTTTCTGTCTTGCCTCTGCTAAAATCTGCTCAGCCTCTTTATCAATGTCCTTAAGCTTACTCTCGTATTCAGCCTTTAACGCTGCTGCGCTTTCCTTATCTTCCTTTGCTGAGTCAATATCATTTGCGATTCTCTCCTGCCTGTCCTTAAGGAGCTTTCTTGCAGGGTTGAAAAGCAGGTATGACATCAACAGGAAGAGGAAAAATACTGCTATTGCAAGTAATGCTGTATCGAAGAGCAGCTGGGCATCAAGATTAAACAAAAATGTATATTCTTCTGCTAGCAATATTCTACTCTCCTTTCCGTAGGATTATCCAATCCTCCACTGATTAACCTAATGGATGAACGAAAAGTAAAAGTAATGCTACTACTAATCCGTAAAGACCTGTTGTCTCGGCTACGGCCTGTCCTAAAAGCATTGTTGACATAATCTGTCCTCTTGCTCCTGGGTTACGTCCTACTGCTGATGCACCATGTCCTGCTGCGATACCCTGTCCAATACCAGGTCCGATACCAGCGATTACCGCTAAACCTGCACCGATAGCTGAACATGCTCTAATTAAATCCTGTCCTGAAATATCCATAATATAGATCCTCCTAAAATTAAGTATGTTTTGTTTTTAGTTTTGATTATTCATCTGTGTCACATGCCTGTGTTACATAAGTCATAGTCAGCATACAGAATACATATGTCTGGATTGCTCCTGAGAATAAGTCAAAGTATACATGAAGTACTGCTGGCCATCCCAGTGCTATGATTCTTAAGAGTCCATAGACAAGTGCCATAATTACTGTTCCAGATAATACATTTGCGAAAAGACGCAATGATAATGAAATCGGAACGGCAATTTCACTGATAATATTGATTGGCGTCCATAGTGGCAGCCATGGTGGCAGTGGAGAACACATACCAATCCAAATGTCCTTTGCGCTCTGATGCTTAGCTTTATTAAATCTGATCATACAGAATGTAATGAGTGCCAGCGCTAATGTTGTACCATAGTCCGCTGTAGGCGGTCTCAGACCAAACAAACCGGAAATGTTACTCATCAGGATAAAGATAAATATAGTACTGATGTAGTTTACAAATCTCGGTGCCCATTTGCCCATTGTACTTTCGACCATGCCATCAAGCATCTCTACAATCAGCTCCACGATGTTCTGAAAACCATCCGGAACCTCCTTTGCTTTCTTGATTTTACGGTTGGCTACTATGGCAAAAATCACCATGAGAGCCATGACAATCAAGATACAGGCATGTGATGTGGTAATCCACACCTCCTGCCCGAACACATGCAGAGAGAAGATACCATGAATCATAAAGTCAATATTATCGGCATTAGACGACAATAAAATCGCTTGATTCACATTATCACCTCCTTATTCGATTTTTACTATTTCTTCGTCAGAGGGTGCATCACTTCTCCCTGACAATTTGTTGGCTGCTCTTTGTAGCAGGGGCTGCATATATGCAGATATTTTTAACCCTAAAACACCTATGAGTGCCATAAACAAATTTCCAAATTGAAAATAGCCCAATATAAAAAACAGAATCACAACTACAATATAGCGTAACAATGATTTCGCTATGATTCTGCGATTGGCATTTTTGCCTCCGTCCAATGTGACGGAATCTAAAATTACTGTAGCCAGATTAATTGCCATGCCTATTGCAATGGCAACGCCATACCACAGTCCAATGGTATAACCCAGCTTATCGTCTACAAACCATACCCCGGTCACCTGTACCAGTACTCCATAAAGTACTATTCCCAGTACCAGTCCCGGTAATGCATCATTGATTCTTCTTAACATTCTTCTTTCCTTTGTTGTCCGAATCTATCAGTCTCTTCGCCATCTTGTATACATTGTTAAAGCCTGCTAAGGCTCCCACAAAAAACAAGGGCACCGATATCCATGATATCCCTGTTTTGTTTCCAATCCAGACTCCAAGCATTGTACATATAAATATAGGTACAAGCATATTTATGCCAAACTGAAATACCATAACAAGGGCATCCATTACATCTCTGTTATTCTTTTTTTTCATAGTCTCCATTATAACATCTTTGTATCAATTTTCCTATAAATTAAAAATAAAATATTAAAGGGAAAGCCAGAGCTTTCCCTATATTTTATAATTCCAGACACACTCTTCTGTCAGAGTGCTCATATCTGCGCAGTACTACCCCTGCACTTCTCAGCATTTTCTTTGATGCAACTACTCCCGGTGTATTCTCATACTTGTCGCTGTCATATACGACTTCCTTTATGCCAGACTGAATAATAGCCTTTGCACACTCATTGCATGGAAATAAGGTTACATAGATTGATGCTCCCTCAAGGCTTCCTCCCCTGTAGTTTAAAATAGCATTGAGTTCGCTGTGGGTAGAGTAAAAATATTTGTTATCCTCTCCCTCTCTCGCCCATGTGAATTCATCATCTGAGCAGCCTGTCGGGAATCCGTTATATCCCATTGAAAGTATCTTGTGTTCCTGGCTTACAATGCATGCGCCCACCTGAGTATTTGGGTCCTTTGAACGCATGGCAGAGAGCATGGCAATTCCCATGAAATATTCATCCCAGCTTATATAATCCTGTCTCTTTGTATCCGCCATCTTTCTTCTCCTTATTTTGTACCGAAGATTCTGTCTCCTGCATCTCCAAGTCCTGGCACGATGTACTTGTGCTCATTCAAATGGTCATCAAGTGCTCCGATTATAATATCAACGTCAGGATGTGCCTCTGAGAGACGCTTCACGCCTTCTGGAGCTGCAATAATACACATAAAATGGATATTTTTAACACCCTTTTCCTTGAGCATGTCAAGGGCTGCAGCTGCTGAACCACCTGTTGCAAGCATTGGGTCTACTACAAACACTTCCCTGTTTGCACAATCTGCTGGCAGCTTGCAGTAATACTCGATTGGCTCTGCTGTCTCAGGGTCTCTGTATAATCCGATATGTCCTACCTTTGCTGCTGGAATGAGCTGTAACATACCATCTACCATTCCAAGTCCTGCTCTTAAGATTGGAACTACAGCAAGCTTCTTTCCCTTAAGCTCCTTTACTGTTGTCTTGCATACAGGTGTCTCAATTTCTACATCTGTAAGCTCCAGGTCTCTTGTTGCCTCGTAGCATTCAAGCATTGCTATCTCGCTTACCAGATTTCTGAAATCTCTTGAGCCTGTCTCTGTTCTTCTTATAATTCCTATCTTGTGCTGAATCAAAGGATGATCCATTACTACTACTTTACCCATTTATTTATTCTCCTTCGTTTAATATTTTTACCAGTTTCTTTATTGTCATTCTAAGACTTTCATAGCATAGTCCATAGTTCTGCAATGCCCCACCATAAGGGTCTAAAATTTCCAGTTCATCGCCAACATATTCTGACAGCACACGCACATGCTCTGGATTTATCTCTGGATACAGCTCCAGCACCTTATCTCTGTCACTGGATTCCATTGTCAGTATAAGGGTATTGTCTGTTACCTCATCTGGCTCAAGCTGCTTTGAGGTAAAGCCCTCTGTGTTTATTCCATTGCTTATCAGTACTGCTTCTGCTTTCTGGTTCATAGGTTCTGGAAATTGTACCACCAGCCCTCTTGCCAGTATCTCTACTGGTTTCTTCAGCACAAATTCATTCATTATGCCTGCCGCCATTGGCTCTCTGCTGGTTCCTGATTTGGCAACAAAGATTATCTTATCAACATTACTACTCATCTTTGTACCTCCATTTTTACAGTTTAACAGTTTTATTAGTTTTCATCAACAGCATGTATGACCTGATGTCCTGCTGCCTTTAACATTCTGTTCATTATAGCCTGTCCGATTCTTGGTGTGGCAAAGCTCTCTGAATAGATGGCACTGACTGCCAGCTCGTCACACTCTCTGAGTATCTTATATAAATGTCTGGCTATGGCATCCTCATCGGACTTGCTGCCCATGCACAGTATCACATCTGCGTCATAGCTGTCCTTGGTTTCTTCTGTTGCAATAACAGCCACCTTGTCTCCTGCTGCCTGCTTTTCCTTTACAAGGGCATTGATTTTGTCCACTACAAGCTGCTGCTCTCCATCCACGATTATCATATCTGCCTTTGGAGCGTAATGCTTGTACTTCATACCCGGTGCCTTTGGCTTTCTGGTATCATCTGCGGCTATTATGCCTGGGTCGATAACTACCTCTTCCCCCAGAACCTCTGACAGCATCTGTGGTGTGATATAGCCCGGTCTTAAGACCATAGGTGTGTCCTCTGTCAGATCTATGATTGTAGACTCAATACCTATTCCTACTGCCCCTCCATCGATAATCATGGCGATTTTGCCATCTAAGTCCTCAGCTACATGGGCTGCTTCTGTAGGGCTTGGTCTGCCGGATGTATTTGCACTTGGTGCTGCGATAAGACAGCCGCTTTTCCTGATAAGCTCAAGGGCTATGGGATGATTTGGCATACGCACTGCCACTGTATCCATGCCTCCTGTTGTAGCATCAGGCACAGCATCACTCTTTTCTACTATCATAGTAAGGGGACCTGGCCAGAAGGCATCTGACAGCTTCTTTGCCTGGTCTGGGATATTTTTTCCTACCCTGTACATATCCTCAAAATCTGCTATGTGTACAATTAATGGATTGTCAGACGGGCGTCCCTTTGCAGCATATATTTTCTTTGATGCCTCAGGGTCAAGGGCGTCTCCTCCCAGTCCGTACACAGTCTCTGTAGGGAAAGCCACAAGCTCGCCATCTGCTATAAGCCTGCCTGCTTCCGCCATTTTTTCATGGTCTATTTTCTGCGAATCAATCTTTATAATTTTTGTATTCATTTAATCTATCATCTGGTTTCTTTTTATTTTTGTTTTATTCTGTATATTATATAATACACAGGGCTCACTTTCAAGATTTTAACTGGTACCAAGTTTTGTGCCAAATTAAGAACATAAGCATTTTCTCTTGAAAGCATATTTCTTTTGTACTAGAATAATGCTAAGCCAATTTCGGCGAATAATGATCATTATTATATAAGGAGGATTTCATTATGGCATACGTTATTTCAGATTCATGCGTTAGCTGTGGAACATGTGCTGGTGAGTGCCCAGTTGGAGCTATCTCTGCTGGTGATACACAGTACGTTATCGATGCAGATGCTTGCCTCGATTGTGGTACATGCGCTGGTGTTTGCCCAACTGGAGCAATCAGCCAGTAATAGCTATAAAGCTTTACACAAAAGACCACCGTTTTGCGGTGGTCTTTTTTTATGCATTGGCGGGCTTTGTCGCCACATTATTCTGTTTCTCCCTTTTGGAAAAGAGGGATGCCTTTTTCTTCTTGATATTGCCTCTTATGGCTGCATCCAGCTTCTTAAACCTCTCCTCCTGGGCATTTTCCTGTTCCCGCATGAGATAGTTCATCTCCTTTAAGACACGCTCCTCTACCTCAGTGCCTATCTGCAGGGACAGCTCCTCATTGTTTAATGAAATCGCCTTTCCGACTATATCATTCATGACTTCCCTGAACTGCTGCATCTTATCCTCAGATGAGAGCATGTCCACCTCCCGCCTGTGTACAAGCCTTGGCTGTCCTGTCTCAGCCTCCTCGCTTATGGTCTCATTATGTAGTATCTTCTTGATTGTCCTAAGCTGGTAGCCCTGCTCCTTGAGTTCCTTTATTCTCATGAATTCATGAATATTTTCCTTTGTGTAATATCGGTGCCCCATCTCATTTCTTGGTACAGACAGGTCCAATTCTTCCTCCCAGTAACGTAGTACATGAGCTTCAACATTTACTGCTGTCGCTGCATCTCCAATCATGTAACGTACTTTTTCCAAGCTTTTGGCCTCCTTTATTACATTTGACTTCATGTATCCATTATAGATACTACTTGTCCATGGATTCAACATTTTTTAATCGTATTATTATGACAAAAACTGCAAAAGAAAACAAAAAACCAGACCCCCTGGTTTATTCTGAGGTCTGGTTATAATCCTTTCGTTCCAGATTGGCAAATTTGGTGTATTGTGGTAACCATGCCAGCTCTACCGTACCGATTGGACCATTTCTCTGTTTAGCTATAATAATTTCAGATATACCCTGCTTATCTGTATCCTTGTTGTAATAATCATCTCTGTATATGAACATTACAACGTCGGCATCCTGCTCGATGGCTCCCGACTCTCTAAGGTCTGAAAGCATAGGTCTGTGGTCTGGTCGCTGCTCCACCGCTCGGGAAAGCTGCGACAGGGCAATTACAGGTACCGACAGCTCTCTTGCAAGTGCCTTAAGAGACCTTGATATATCAGAGATTTCCTGCTGACGGGACTCACTGCCCCTGCCAGAGCCTGACATCAGCTGCAAGTAGTCAATGATAATCAGATCAAGTCCCTGCTCAAGCTTATACTTCCTGCACTTACTCCTCATCTCCGAGATACTGATACCTGGTGTATCATCAATAATCAGTCTGGAGTCTCCGATTATTCCTGCACCCTCTACCAGCTGTTCCCAGTCTGCATCTGAGAGGTTTCCTGTCCTAAGCGCCTGGGCGTCTACTCTTGATTCAAGAGAAAACATACGGTTTACCAGCTGCTCTTTTGACATTTCCAGTGAGAATATTGCCACAGCCAGGTTCTCGTGAAAGGCTGTATGCTGGGCTATATTAAGCACAAAGGCTGTCTTTCCCATTGATGGTCGGGCTGCAATAAGTATCAAATCCGATGGCTGTAAGCCTGCAGTCCTGTAATCTAAATCGATAAAGCCTGTTGGGATTCCTGTGACAGTTCCCTCCTGCTGGGAAGCCTTCTCGATTTTTTCCAGGGCATTCATTACTACCTGCCTGATTGGCATATAGTCTCCTGTCTGCCTGCTTGAGAGCAGGGCAAAGACATCATGTTCTGTCTTGTCAAATATGCTGTCTATGCCTTCCTTTCCAGCATAGCACTCATTCTCAATATCTTCGGTAACACGAATCAGCTTTCGCTTCATGGCGTTTTCTTTTACTATATTGGCATAGTATTTTACATTGGCTGATGTAGGAACCGACGTAACCAGATCCCTGATAAACTCTACACTCTGGATTTCCTTTGGGACATCCTTTTCCTTTAGCTTATCCTGAAGTGTAACCAAATCCACAGGCTGTCCCGCCTGAAACAGCTCCGTCATGGTCTCAAAAATAACGGCATACTGCTGGTGGTAAAAATCCTCTTTTATGAGTATCTCACTGGCAGATATTATGGCATCCTTGTCCATTATCATCGAACCGATTACTGACTGTTCAGCCTCAAGGCTGTTTGGCATGATTCGCTTAATTATGGTCTCGTCCAAGAAGCTCCTCCTATCCTTCCACTACGTGTACTCTAAGTGTTGCTGTTACCTTTGGATGAAGCTTGACTGGTACCTCATATGTACCGAGTGCCTTAATCGACTCTGTAAGCTGCATCTTTTTCTTATCCAGGTCAAGTCCTGTCTGCTCCTTTGCTGCGATTGAGATTTCCTTTGTGGAAATAGAACCGAAAGTCCTGCCGTCCTTTCCTGACTTAAGCTTTACCTCTACCTTTGCCTCCTCAACTGTCTTCTTTAAGGCAAGGGCATTGTCGTAGTTCTCCTGTGCTACCTTGTCAGCGTGCTGGTTCTGAAGCTTTAAGTCATTAAGGTTCTTTGGTGTTGCTTCTACCCCAAGCTTTTTAGGGAGGATTGCATTTCTTGCATATCCGTCGCTCACTTCTACGATATCTCCTTTTTTACCTAATGTTTTTACATCTTCAAGCAAAATTATCTTCATGATTCTATGTCTCCTTCTTTTAGCATTTCGTCGATAGTGGTCTGTATCATCCGCTTTGCCTCAACGATTGTGCAGTCAGTGAGCTGTGCTCCTGCCACATTCAGATGGCCTCCGCCACCCATCTTTTCCATAATAAGCTGTACATTTATCTCATCGATTGAACGTGAGCTTACATATATCTTGCCATTATATTCTGTGAGAACAAATGAAGCCTTGATTCCTATTATGTTCAAAAGCTCATTTGCTGCCTGGGCACCGACTATGGTCGGGCTCTGGATATTCTCACTCGGACATACAGATATGGCAAAGGCTCCTCTGTATACCTCTGCATGGCGGACTGCCTCGGCTCTCGCCTTGTAGCATGCCATGTCGTTTCTTAACATCTTTCTGACTCTTGTAACCTCTGCACCAGACCTCTTTAAGAAGGCTGCTGCCTCAAAGGTTCTGACACCGGTCTTGGTCATAAAGTTGTTAGTGTCTATTAATATTCCTGCATATATGCAGTCTGCCTCTGTGGCATTGATTTTGATTCCACCGTTAAAGTACTGTAACACCTCGGCTACCATCTCACAGGCACTTGAGGCATAAGGCTCGATGTACGAGAGTATAGGATTCTCAATCACCTCTGAGTTTTGTCTGTGATGGTCAAACACTACTATTTTGCGGCTTCTCTTAAGAAGCTCAGGGCACTCTGTGTAGCTTGGTCTGTTTGTATCTACAACCATTACCAGTGTATTCCTGTTGACCATCTCAAGAGCTGCCTCACTGTCTATAAACATATCATCAGGGTAGCCCTTTTCCACAGTAAAGGTATCCATCAGCGGACGGATTGAGCTGGTCGGGTCGTTTATGACAAGCTGTGCCTTTTTGCCAAGGTTTTTGGCTGCACAGTATATACCGATTCCTGCTCCCAGGGAATCAATATCTGATATGCTGTGTCCCATTATAAGCACATTCTCACAGCCCTCTATGATGTCCTGCAATGCCTGTGCCTTGACACGGGCCTTAACCCTGTTCTTGGACTCTACCTGCTTTGACTTGCCACCGAAGTAGGTAATCTCATCGCCTTCCTTGATTACCACCTGGTCTCCGCCTCGTCCTAAAGCCAGGTCTATAGCAGCTCTGGCGCACTCATAGTTTTCGATGTAGTTATCGCTCTTTATTCCGATTCCCACGCTTAAGGTGACAGCCATCTCGTTGCCGACCTTTATAGCCTTGGTCTCCTCGAGGAATCTGAACTTGTCGTCCTTCATCTCCTCAAGGTACTTGTATTTGAATACTACAAAGTATTTATCCTTCTCGATTTTGCGGACAAGACCATCCATCTTGTAGAAGTACTGGTTTACACGCCTGTCGATAAGAGCCACCAGAAGTGACCTCTTGACATCCTCTATACTGTCTAAAGCCTCATCATAGTTGTCGATGTATACAAGGGCTGCCACCTGCTTCTCTTCCTCGATTTCCTTCTTGCAGGCTGTAAGCTCTGTCTCATCAAATAAGTAGAGAGCTGTCAGGAACTCTTCCATCTCTTCAAAGTCCAGCACATCACTGTCCTCTGACATGGTGTTAAAGCCAATTCTCTTTAGGGCAATCCTGAAATTTCTGTCGTCAATATCCACATAGACATTGCCAGGCATATCGTCCTTTTGCAAAAATTCTCTGGTTATTGCAGGGAAGAGGGTTGTGATTGATTTCTTATACTTCTTATCAATCCCCATCTTGACGCAGAACTGGTCATTGACCCACAATATCTTGCCCGAATAGTCAAGCAGGGCGTAGGGTATCTCAAACTCATTTAAGAGCTTTTTCTGAACCGACGCATACTGGGTCGCTATGTTCACCACTTCATTTGCCACGATTGTCTTGCTTCTGGAATAAAGCATCAATGCCAGAATCAAATACAAGGCAACGCATCCAGCCCCCACAATACCAAATCTGGTATCATACTTAAAAGCTGCTGCATCAAGCCCCACCAGCACGATTGTAAAATATAGTGGAAAGCACATGTATCCACGGAACTTTCCTCTGAATTTCATCTTTTTCTTCATATTTGTCTCCTCGAAGCTTTCAAAATACCTATATTAAATTTTGATGCTTATCATTTATTATAGCATTTTGGTTAGCTAATATAAAGGAAAAAAATTCCGCAAACCATCTACGATTTGCGGAATCCTTATTTTACATATTATTGTGCCTGTTTATCTGATGCAATCTCAGCTATTGACTTTGTAAGACCTGCAATTCCCTGTATCTCTGAGGGGATAATAATCTTTGTAGCCTTGCCGTCTGCTGCCTTAGAGAATGCCTCAAGGCTCTTGAGCTGAAGCACTGCATTGTCTGGTGCAGCATCCTTTAACATCTTAAGACCATCTGCATTTGCCTGCTGAATCTTAAGAATAGCCTCTGCCTGACCTTCTGCCTCACGGACAGTTGCCTCTTTTTTGGCCTCTGCACGAAGGATTGCAGCCTGCTTCTCAGCCTCTGCATCCAGAATGACTGACTCCTTGTTACCTTCTGCCACAAGAATTGTAGATTTTTTCTCACCCTCTGCACGGAGAATAGCCTCACGTCTCTCACGCTCTGCCTTCATCTGCTTCTCCATGGCATCCTGGATAGCCTTTGGTGGGATGATGTTCTTTAACTCTACACGGTTTACCTTGATTCCCCATGGGTCTGTTGCAACATCAAGTGTTGCTCTCATCTTGGTATTGATTGTCTCACGGGATGTAAGTGTCTCATCCAGCTCCAGATCACCGATGATGTTTCTCAGGGTTGTAGCTGTCAGATTCTCAATTGCCATGATTGGATTTTCTACTCCGTATGAGTACAGCTTTGGATCTGTAATCTGGAAGTATACTACTGTGTCAATCTGCATTGTTACGTTATCCTTGGTGATAACTGGCTGTGGTGGAAAGTCTACCACCTGCTCCTTGAGCAATACCCTCTTTGCCACACGGTCGATAAATGGAACCTTAAAGTGAAGTCCTACTGGCCATGTTGTAAGATATGCCCCCAGTCTCTCAATTACCATTGCGTTTGCCTGTGGAACGATTTTAACGCAATTTACAATAATAATTAATGCTATGATAAGCACAACTACTAATGCGATTATTCCTGCCATTTTCTAATCCTCCTTAATCCTTTTTACAAGTAATTTTACACCAGAAACAGCGACAACCTCCACAAGCTCTCCCTGCTCGATGATGTCATTATCATCAACGGCTCTGACTGTCCACTCCTGTCCCAGGACAACAGCCTTGCCGGTCTGATCAAGATTATTAACTCTCTCTGTTAGAAGAGTCCTCTCTCCTATAACTCTGTCTACATTTGTCTTTTGAACCCTGGAGTTCAGATATTTGTTTGCCAATGGTCTTGTAGCCACAAGAAGTACTATTGACACTGCAAGAAATGCCACAACCTGCAAGACTATATTGCCATGACAAATCGCCACAAAAAGCGCTGCTACAGAGCCTGCTGCAAACCATATGGACACAAGCCCGATTGTTGCAAGCTCTACAACTGTAAAAACAATTGCCAGAACCAGCCAGAATCCAATAAGTCCCATCATTGAAATCATGATTATTATTCCCCCTTTTCTCTTGTATCAACAAATAAATTTTAATCTATCTTGGCCTTATACACAAGCATATTATTTATATATGAAGCTTTATGGTAAATGATTTGGTATAGCCAGCTGGTCCGTCCTCCAGAGACAGGTCATACCCGTGCATGTCTATGACCTTTTTGGCAATGGAAAGCCCAAGCCCGCTGCCCTTGCCATCACTTCTTGATTTATCCCCCTTTGAAAATGGTTCAAAGAGAGTCTCCCTGATATCCTCTGCTATAGGACTTCCTGTATCTGCCACACGGACAGTCACAAGTCCCAGTCTCTCCGTCATGCTGAGGAGGATTTTAGTTCCTGGCTTATTGTGGCGTATGGCATTTACCATGAGGTTGGTTATAACCCGTGACATCTGCATCTTGTCTGCATTTATCATGTGTTTTTCCTCTGGTATATCCACCTCAAAATCCATGCCAGCCTCCTCCATATCCTGATATATGAGGGCTGCATTTTCTCTTAAAAGCTCACTCAAATCCACCTCTTCCCTGTCGAGTGAGAAGCCATCACTGTCAAGCTTTACATATTCAAACAGGAGATTTATCAAGTCACTCATCCGCTTTGACTTGTTTTCTATCGCCTGCAGATACTCCTGACGCTTTTTATCATCCTGCACTACATTATCCCTTAGTGCCTGGGCATATCCCGATATGGTGGTGATTGGTGTCCTCAGGTCGTGGGCTATGTCTGAAAGCATAAGGTTTCTGCGTCTGTCATATTCCAGCCGCTCCTCCTCCTGCTCTCTTGCAATCGCCGCCACCTCTCTGGTCACTGCCTTGACATAGTAAAAGGCACTGATTACATATGGGGCAACAACCATTGCATAAATCGCTACTATAAACAAAAACAGGAGAAAAACCTGCACGCTGTTTAGATTGCTAAGAAGCTGGCTGTTTGTCGATGTGTCCTCGTAATATCTGGCAACCACATCATTTATGGCTTCGGTGCCAAATCTGCCCACGAGTGGAATCGCAGCATTTATCATATTTATCATTATCTGAATCAGAACTATAAATAAAATAAACTTTATCTGCCCACCGCTTAATTCCTCACGGAAGTTTATATTTGCAAAAAATGATTTCTGCATAACAGGGAAAAAGTATTCATTAATCACATGATTAATCCAGAATTCCACCACGCCTACCAGTATAAGCAGTATTATGAACTTTTTAATAAGGAAGTTCTGTAATCTCTTCATCTCTATACTTTCTCCAGACGATAACCAAGTCCCCTGATTGTCTTAATATACTCTGTGCTCTCACCATCCTCAAGCTTTGACCGCAATTTGCTGATACATACCATTATATTATTATCTGCGACGATAAATTCCTCGCCCCAGCCATATTCGTATATCTGCTGCTTGGTAAATACCTTGCCAGGGTGCTTCATAAAAAGCTCCATTATCCTGTACTCAACTGAGGTCAGGTCTATGACCTTTCCAGCCTTTTTTAATGAGCAGGCAGTTGTGTCTAACTCCAAATCCCTGACCTTTATGACCTGGTCAGTCTCCCCTGTAGCCCCCAGAGAATAGTATCTCCTAATATTTGAATTTACTCTTGCAACCGCTTCAAGGGGATTGAAAGGCTTTGCCATATAATCATCCGCTCCCAGATTCAGACCCAGAATTTTCTCTGAGTCTGCATCCTTTGCCGATAAGATTATGACTGGTATATTGCTTTCCTTCCTAAGCTCCTGCAATACATGATAGCCATCCACCTTGGGCATCATGATGTCCAGAAGACACATGTCAACCTTTTCTTTTCTTAATAAATCAAGTGCCTGCTGTCCATCCTCCGCCTCTACGACTTCGTATTTTTCATTTTCAAGGTATAACTTTAGCAAATCCCTTATTTCCCGCTCATCATCAGCTACTAAAATCCTATATCCCATTCTACACTCCTATATTATCTATTGTCACGTCATCCTGTGCTGTACTTCCATATGCAAGTGCCTCATACAAGGCTGCGTTTGTCATAAATCTGTATGGCTCCACATAGAATATTGAGAGTATTCCAAGTGTCAATATTGAAAGTATATCCCAGCCGATAAATGACAGGTCAAGCACAAAGGCTCTCCATTTCTGTCCTGACATCATGCGCCTGCTCTCTGCGAATGCCTGCTTGTATGTCATATCAGGATGGTCTGCTAAAAGGTAAGGTATCATTCTGTACTCGTATGATTTTACGATTCCTGGAATAACAAAGAGCAATGACCACAAGAATGTATATAAGTCCTTAAGAAACATTGCCTTGACGCCGTTTTTGTAATTATGGTCAAAGCCAAAACCGATTTCCTTTACCTCTGCTTTTGTGTTTAAGTTAGCTATTCCAAATCGTCTGATACCGATTTCCAGTGGATTGACAACAAAGGCATCAATGACTATCACAATTGTCATTATAAGTACAAATGCAATAACGAACACTATAAGAAAAATTGCTATTGCAGCCACTTCAGGTCCTGGCACTCCAAACGCCTCGTCTATTTCCTCGTCGCTGTAGTCTGCCTCATCATCATAGTCATCGTAGTCGTAGTCACTGTCGCTGTCATCATAATCATCAACTTCAGATATTGTATCGGCTGCATCTGAAATCCCATCTGAGAATCCATCTGAAAAGCCACTGGCAAAGCTGGAGCCAACGCTTCCACTTCCAATTATAAGTGATAAAATCACTGATACAAGCACCGTCTTCCAGTAATTTCTGCTAAAGGTCTTTCTGCCTTTTTCTTTTAACTCTTTTCTGCTCCACATACACTTATCCTCCATGTGTCGTTTCCTTTTGTTGTAGCTATAATATCGCACAAATCTTATTAGCAGACTCGCTTTTCCTTAACTTTATCTTAAATACCAGTCTATTTAATACATATTTCTGATATAGAGGGCTGTGAGGTACTTCATCTTGTCCTCTGCGCTGTCAAACTCCGTGTTCAAAAGCTTTTTGATATTGGAAATCCTGTATATGACAGTGTTGCGGTGTGTGTAGGTCGCTTCCGCCACCGCCTGTATGCTTCCATTATAGCGTAAGTACAGCTCCAATGTCTCGACATAATTACTCTTGTGCTTTTTGTCATACTCTATAAGCGGTCGCAAAGGCTCATCACTCATCTCCCTCAACAGCTTCTGGTCATCCACCATATACAGGAGCCTGTACAAGCCCATATCATCAAACTTCACATACATATCCTTCTGGCAGACCGCCCGGGTCACTGCCGCTTTCGCCCGCCTGTAGCTGATATACAGCTGTGAAATATCCTGCACCTTGCTGCCTGCGCCACAGTACAGCTCAACATCGGGCATTCTCCTGTGGGTTCGCTCCAGCATGCCGCCTACAATCTCATCATAGTCCTTCTGGGACACATCATTCATCATGAGGACGAAATTGGAATCATAATAGAAAAAATTACCGTTGTGAGTGAGGTTTTCCACATATATCTGCAACCTGTAGGACAGCTTCCTGCGCTCCACTGTATCCATCGTGTCAAGCCCCTCTGTGGTAAAGAGCACTACCTGAAATTCTCCGTCCACGTCATAATATGGCAGAAGCTCCTTGCGGTAGTCATCCTGATTGTCCGGGGTCTCGATTGCCTTGATAAGAGCGTTGGCAATCTGGTCGTCTGCGGTCTCCTCCAGGAAGATTCTCACCGACAAATCCTTTATCATATCTCCGATATATACTTCCCAGGGTACCTCTATCAGGGGCAGGTCGTTCTCATCACAATATGCTATCAGTTCTTTTGGTATTTCCAGCACATATTCTCCTGTATTAATAATCATTCCTGCTGCATGTTTTTCCACTAAACGTTTTGCCAGATTTATCAGTTTTTCAGCAGTTGTAAAGCCCAAGCCCGTGGTCACTGCCAGCTCTTTGCCTGTAAAATTATTCAGTATGGCTGTATCCTCCACCATAAGCACCCAGCTTATTGAGTTTGACCAGCCATTTGCACCCGCAATCATTTTCATCTGATATTGATTTTCACTTGTGATAAGCATATCCTGTATTGTTAAGCCCATTTGCCACCTGCCTGTAGTTGTTATATCTCATTGTTTATTTATAATATATCATATTTTCGTGCTATCAGCACATATTTTACCTCACATTTTTATAATCTGAGTCCATTGGACTTTTTTCAGTACATGATATTATATAGTCAACAAATAAATACGAAGGGGGCTTACATATGTTTAGTTTTTCAGATTATAGTAACTCAATGGATTTTGAATATGTTCCTGACTGGTACAGAGCAGAGCGTTATGAGTACTCAGAGCCTCTCAGATTCATGAGGCGCAGCCCTTATGAGATTTCATTATTCCAGAAATTTTCTAATATTTTTTCATAATAATTCCTATAATAAAAACCCGACGAATAAACGTCGGGTTTTTTATTGCCATAATGCGGAAAAGCTGCCAACGGCAGCTTTTCTGTATTCTATAGGAGTATATCAGCATCGCCACTTCCTGTTTTGATACTGACTTTTGCACTTCCATCGCCTACCACATATCCATTGTGGCGGGACTCTACATTTAATCTGGTGCGGACATCCACATCCCCGCTTCCTGTGCTGGCTGTAATCTCTGCTCCAGTGTTATCCTTCATCTTAAGTTCTATATCGCCGCTTCCTGTAATGAATTCTGCCTCAGACAGCTTTCCCTCTATCTCAACCTCCTGGTCTCCGCTTCCGCTTCTGCCATAATATCTGGATGTCTTGCCCGAAAACTCACAGTCTCCACTGCTGGTTCTCGCCTCTATCTGGTCTGCCACAATCTTCTGTGCGTCAACATCTCCGCTGCTGGTAGATATCTGAAGAGTTTTTGATACAATTCTCTCAAGTGAGGCGTCTCCGCTTGTAGCTCCAGCTTCTATCTCTTCTGCCTCTACCTCCTTTAGCTTAATATCTCCGCTTGTAGCAGATACATTAACTCTCTGGTATTTTGCCCTGCCCATATATATGTCACCGCTAGCTGTTCTGACCATAAGTGTGTCTCCTGAAACTCCATCTATCTCGATGTCTCCGCTTCCTGTTACGATTTCAAGCTCTTTAAAGCCTTCTGGGATTTCTATTGTCACCTTGCCAGAATCATAGGTTCTGACTCCAGGTATATCCATATGGAAGCCCAGGAAGCCAATAGTAATATTCTTGTTAGTGGTCTCATTTTTCTTTATTCCCACATAGAAAACGCCATCCTTCTCATACTGGTAAAAGTTTGACTTGTCATCTGGATTGTCAGACTTATTGTCATTCTCGTAATTGACATGAAGATTGTCATCTACAGATTGTCTCACAATCACATCTGCGGCTTTGCAGTCTGCTACGATTTTTCTATATGTGCCCAGACAATCCGATATCACTCTTCTGCATGAGCCCTCACTGTCTGCTGTGCTGTCAGCTTGTTTGCTGTCACACATATCACTTTCTGAAATATTCTCTCCTGCCATGTCCTCCTCTGGGATTTCATCTATCATATCCTGAATATCTCCCAGCTCCTTGATTATCTCTTCCTCAGATTTGCCCTGTGACATAGCCTCAGCAAAGTGATTCTCATAATCCTCCAGTATCTCCTGTCTTGTGGCTTCGCTGAATTTTCCTAACTGGATTTCTAACATTTTCATGTATTCGTTTTTTGTCATAATGCCCTCCCTATCTGCTTATGAGTCGCTCTACCGCTTCTATAAATTCCTTCCATTCCTTAAGCAGCTCTTCTTCGTATTGGTATCCTTTTTCTGTAAGCTTGTAATATTTTCTGGCTGGACCCGATTCTGACTCCACAAGATATGTGGTGACATATTCGTCTGCCTTGAGCTTCCTGAGTATCGGATAAAGTGTGCCGCTTGCTATTGACATCTCCTCTGATATGCGCTCGGTCAGTTCGTAGCCGTATTTGTCTCCATGTGCCAGCTGGGATAGTACGCAGATTTCAAGTGCGCCCTTTTTAAACTGTGCGTTCATTGGCTGCCTCCTTTCTTTTTCCCTTTGTTGGGTATATCATATCACACGCTATTATATAATGCAATATAGTATTTTATATTTATTACTATTGATAGGAAAATACAGAAAACCTGCCACTGGCAGCTTTTCTGCATACTAAGGCATATAAAAAAGAAATCACCTCAATCATTATTGGTGATTCCTTTTGATAAATATATAAAGTTGTTTTTGATTCAAATATTGATTTACTTCAGAATGGGTGCATACTGCAACTGCACCTCCTTTTGTAGTTTTTAACCACTTAACACGATTTGATAATCTCGGAAATTTTGGATTCCTCACCCCATAAGCACTTCAAGTATCCTGCCCAGATTATCTATCTCATAATCAATCCTAAGCCCCATATCATTTATCATATGATTTGGATTATACCAACAAGTCTTTATCCCGCAATTATTTCCTCCCTTTATGTCACTGGTGAGAGAGTCTCCGATTATCAGAACCTCATCCCTGTTTACCGTTCCTGATAACTCAGCCCCGATTTCTTCAAATACTGCTTCAAAAAATTTCTCCGATGGCTTCTCATAGCCCACTTCCTCTGAGATAAAGCACTTCTCAAGTAACTCTCCGATTCCAGACCTGTCAATCTTTCTATGCTGGGCTACCGCTGTGCCATTGGTTACTGCGTACTGCCTATACTTCTTATTTAGCTTTACAAGCAGGTCGTAGGCATCATCATTGAAGCAGATTGTGTCTCCGAGATTTACCTGATAGCCCTTATTAAAGGCATCTGCTTTAGCAATATCAAGCTTATACTTGGCGAAAAAATCTACAAATCTGCCAATTAAAATCTGCTCCTTGGTCATCTCGCCCCGCTCCAAAGCTTCCCAGTAGCCCCTGTTGATTTGCTTATAGTCTGCTAACATCTGGTCTGTACAGATACCCAGATTATTCTCCTCAAAGCCCTTTCTGATTGCCGCTTCCTCTGCCTTTTCAAAATTCAGTATTGTTCCGTCTATATCCCAGAGCAGTATTTTTATTGCCATGTTTCCTCCTGTTTTGTATACCATTTATTTTTTTATGTCTTTATATAATCTCAAGCGCTGCCGCCATCATAATGCTTCTCGGTCTCTCCATCTTGTCAAACTGTATTTCATAGCATTTATGCTCAGTGTCTACAGACAGCACTGTGCCTTCGCCCCAATGCTTATGAGACACCCTGCTCCCCTCTTTAATGGTTGGATTATCAACCTCCTTAAGCACATGCTCATTGCTTTCAAACTGCTTCAGATACTGGGCTTTCAGCTCCTCATCGATAGGCGTCACATACTTGAGGTAAGCTTCATCCACGTTAAAGACAAATCTGGACGGACACCTGGTATCTCCTGTAAAGGTCAGCCCATCCGCATCTGACAGAAAAAGCATGTCCTCCGCTCTCGTAAAAGCAACATAAGCCAGACGTCTCTCCTCCTCTATATCATCATAGCCAGCCACCCGTGAGCTTGGAAAAATCCCCTCACTCAAACCACATACAAACACAATCGGAAACTCCAATCCCTTTGAGGCATGGATTGTCATAAGCTTAACGCTCCTCTTCTTCTGTTCCTTATCCATGTTTGTAAAAAGGGCTATGTTCTGCAAATACTCCTCAAGTGAAGTAGTCTCGTAAGACTTTGTCTCATAGTCATATATAGACTGCTTTAACTCAGCCAGATTTTCAAGGCGTTCATCCTCTCCTGCAGCCTTTAAGTCCTCCTCATAGCCTGTCTCTATCAGAATATTTTCCAGAAGCTCTGTGATTCTCATGCTTTTGTAACAGCTTCTGTATTTCTCAATCAGTCCAATGTAGTCTGCTGCCTTGCTTTTTTGTATAAGCTCCTCATTAAGAGACAGCTTCAGCGCCTGATACAATGAGCAGTTATTCTTCTTTGCCACATTCTCTATCAGCTCAATACGCTTTTTGCCGATATTACGCCTCGGCTCATTTACAGTCCTTAGAAAAGATATATCATCCTGATTAATCAGCATTTTGAGATATGATATAACGTCCTTTATCTCCTTCCTGCCGTAAAATTCCACACCGCTATAAATAATATAAGGTATCTTTTTCTGCAAAAACATCTCTTCTATGGGTCTGGAAACATGATGGGCACGATATAATATCGCAACCTCCTCATAATTACGTCCCTGCCTGATCAGCTCCTCTATCTTTTCCGCAATCCATTTTGCCTCGTCTTTTACATCCTTGCCGTGATAGTAGAGGATGTCAGAACCTCCATTTTTTATAGGAATAAGGTTTTTCTCGATTCGGGCTGTATTTTTCGCAATCATGGAATTTGAGCCTAATATAATAGAAGGCATAGAACGGTAGTTGCTGTTCATAATGATTGTTTTCGTGCCTGGATGCAGCTTTTCAAAGCCCAGAAAGAGTTTGACATCAGCCCCTCTCCATGAATAAATGGTCTGGTCAGGGTCTCCGACAACAAACAGATTCTTATATAGTCCACTGAGTATGCCTGCAAGACCATACTGCCTCTTGCTCACATCCTGAAACTCATCTACCATCACATATTGCAGCCTGTTTTGCCAGAATTTGCGCACATCCTCAAAGTTTTCCAGTATATAATATGTGTAATTAATCAGGTCATCATAATCAAGAGAATAGTTCTTTTTCTGCTCCATGAGATAGCCATAGAAAATCACATCATCCTGATTAACTGCATTTCGATATTCCTCCATCAAATCCCCATTGTCAGTCTGCTTCATGAGCAGGATATACCCTAAATCATTCTTCCTCTCACATATCATATCCCTGGCTATGGAATAGGGATAGCGTCTGGTGTCAATATGGTTTTCCTCATATATGCTGTGCAGTATGGTATTTTGATCCTGCTCATCAATCACATTAAAATTCCTTGGATAATGCAAGAAGTGAATGTCTTCACGCAGCTCCTTAACGCAAAAGCCATGAAAGGTGCATATGTAGCCAGTATCATGGTCTCCTATCAGAGTGCGGATTCTCGCCCTCATCTCTCCTGCTGCCTTATTGGTAAAGGTAACACACAGGATATTTTCTGTGGGAATACCAAGCTCCTCCACCAGATAGGCATAGCGGTGCGTAAGCGCCTTGGTCTTGCCACTTCCAGCGCCTGCCACCACCTGTACATATCCTTCTGTTGTCTCCACAGCTTCTCTCTGCTGTGGGTTAAGTCCCTGTAAAATATCCATTGTGTGCTCCTGTATGTAAATGCAGCTTTAATAAAATAGTTATGCAAATACTATACCACATTCATCGGACTTTGCCAAACATATGTTTTGTATATGTTATTCTTTTTATATTATCTCTTCCTCAAAAGCGCTGCATACTCTGGGTCTGTCCTCCATATGGAGTCTTCCATCAGACCTCCCTCTT
>CAVKUD010000014.1:0-25669 GCA_963659315.1 Senegalimassilia sp.
GCAAACTACACAGGAATGCTTGGAATGCATGGAACCAAGACATCAAACCTGGGAGTTTCGGAGTGCGACCTGCTTATAGCAATCGGAACCAGATTCTCAGACCGTGTACTTGGCAATCCAAAGAAGTTTGCCCGTCAGGCAAAAATCCTCCAGATTGACGTAGACCCTGCTGAGATTAATAAGAATATCAGAGTTACAGCAGATGTGGTAGGCGATGTAAATGAAGCCTTAAAGCTTATAAATGCAAAGCTTGAAAAGCAGGAGCATACAGCATGGAATAAGCATATTGCAGACTATGCAAAGCAGTTTCCACTGGACTACAACAGGAATGGACTTTCAGGTCCTGCTGTCATAGAGACAATCTACGAGATGACCCAGGGAGAGGCAGTTATGGTAACTGAGGTAGGTCAGCACCAGATGTGGGCAGCCCAGTATTTTAAATACAGCAAGCCAAGACACCTCCTTACATCAGGTGGACTTGGAACAATGGGATATGGTCTGGGAGCAGCAATCGGAGCCCAGACAGCAAATCCAGATAAGCAGGTAATCAATATCGCTGGCGATGGCTGCTTCAGAATGAATATGAATGAGATAGCAACTGCATCCAGAGAGAAGCTTCCACTTATAGAGGTTATCATCAATAACCATGTACTTGGAATGGTCAGACAGTGGCAGACCTTGTTCTACGACAAGCATTACTCGGCTACAGTGCTGGATGATGGTGTGGACTATGTCAAGCTCTGCCAGGCAATGGGAGCTGAGGCGAGAAGAGTAACTACAAGGGAAGAATTTAAGGAAGCCTTTGCAGAAGCTCTTGAGTGTAAGAAGCCATTTGTAATTGACTGTATCATTGACTGTGACGATAAGGTATGGCCTATGGTTGCACCTGGTTCGCCAATCAATGAAGCCTTTGACGAAGAAGATTACAATTCTAAAAATAAATAGAATGTGCTTTGAAAATGTTTATTAAGTAAGAAAGTGAGGAAACAAATATGAGCAGAGTGTACAACTTTTCAGCAGGTCCTGCTGTACTTCCAGAGGAAGTCTTAAAAGAGGCAGCAGATGAGATGATGGATTACAGGGGAAGCGGAATGTCTGTTATGGAGATGAGCCACAGATCTAAATGGTTTGATGACATCATCAAAGAGGCAGAGGCCGACCTCCGTGACCTTATGAATATCCCTAACAACTATAAGGTTCTCTTCCTTCAGGGTGGAGCATCCCAGTTTTTCGCAGAGGTTCCAATGAACCTTATGAAAAACAAAAAGGCTGGATATATCATCACAGGTCAGTGGGCTAAAAAGGCCTTTCAGGAAGCAAAGATTTATGGTGAGGCTGTAGAGCTTGCATCCTCAGCAGATGAGACCTTCTCATATATTCCTGATTGTTCAGACCTTCCTATTACAGATGATATGGATTATGTATACATCTGCGAGAACAACACAATCTATGGTACAAAGTACAAGACACTGCCAAATACAAAGGGCAAGCTGCTCGTATCAGATGTATCCTCATGCTTCTTATCAGAGCCAATAGATGTCACAAAATATGGTGTGGTATATGGTGGAGTTCAGAAAAATATCGGACCAGCTGGTGTTGTAATTGCAATTATCCGTGAGGACTTAATCACAGACGACTGCCTGCCAGGCACACCTACTATGCTTAAATGGAAGACCCAGGCAGACAATGACAGCCTTTACAATACACCTCCATGCTATGGCATCTATATCTGTGGCAAGGTATTCAAGTGGCTTAAGAAGATGGGCGGACTTGAGGCAATGAAAAAGCACAACGAGGAGAAGGCAGCAATCCTTTATGATTTCCTTGAGGAGAGTAAGATGTTCAAGGGAACAGTCAGAAAAGAAGACCGTTCACTTATGAACGTCCCATTTGTCACAGGAGACGCAGACCTTGATGCCAAATTCGTAAAAGAAGCAACAGCAGCAGGCTTTGTAAACCTCAAGGGTCACAGAACTGTCGGTGGAATGAGAGCTTCTATCTACAATGCTATGCCTACAGAGGGAGTTCAGAAGCTTGTAGAGTTTATGAAGAAATTCGAGGCTGAGAACTCATAAAGATATGCAGCAGTGCATATATGAATAAAATATAGGGCTTGTTTAATAAAGGAGGAAAGAAAATGTACAAATATAACTGCCTCAATCCAATTGCGGGAGTAGGACTTGACTTATTTTCAGATGAGTATACAAAGGTGGATGACTTAAAGGACGCAGATGCAGCCTTAGTAAGAAGCGCAGCAATGCATGACCTGGAGCTGCCTGATTCGCTTCTTGCAGTAGCAAGAGCAGGAGCAGGAGTAAACAATATTCCACTTGACAAGTGTGCAGACAAGGGAATCGTAGTATTCAATACACCAGGAGCAAATGCAAACGGTGTAAAGGAGCTTGTATTCGCAGGCATGCTCTATGCAGCCCGTGATATCGTAGGTGGAATCGACTGGTGTCTTGAGAATCAGAATGATGAGAATATAGCAAAGACAGCTGAGAAGCAGAAAAAGAACTTTGCAGGAACAGAGATTTCAGGAAAGAAGCTTGGAGTTATCGGACTTGGAGCAATCGGTGTGCTTGTTGCAAATGCAGCCACAAGCCTTGGCATGGAGGTCTATGGATATGACCCATATATTTCTGTAAACGCAGCCTGGAACCTGACAAGAAGCGTAAAGCATGTGACAAATGTAGAGGATATTTACCGTGAGTGTGATTTTATCACAATCCATGTTCCACTGCTTGATTCTACTAAGAAGATGATTAATGCAGAGGCTATTGCAATGATGAAGCCGACTGCTATTGTGCTTAACTTCGCAAGAGACCTGCTTGTGGATGAGGAGGCTATGGTTGATGCACTTGCCAAGGGTAAGGTACACAAGTATGTATCTGATTTCCCTAACACAACAACAGTTGGGGCAAAGGGTTGTATCGTAACACCTCATCTTGGAGCTTCAACAGCAGAGTCTGAGGATAACTGTGCTATTATGGCAGTAAGAGAAATCAGGGATTACCTCGAGAATGGTAATATTGTACACTCTGTAAACTTCCCAGATTGCAGCATGGGAGCATGTACATCCGCAGGACGTATCGGCATCCTCCACAAGAATGAGAAGGGTATCATTGCCAAGTTTACAACAGTACTTGGTGATGCTGATGTAAACGTATCAGACCTGACCAATAAAGGAAAGGGAGACTACGCATACTCACTCATTGATGTGGATTCTGTAGTGGCTGCTGATGTAGTTGAAAAAATCAGTAATTTGGACGGAGTTCTCAGAGTGCGTGTTGTTAAATAAGCTTATATAAAAGTATGCAGATTCCCAGACATGATTTAATTATGTCTGGGATTTTTGTGTTTAAATATACTTGAAATATTGTCATCTGCCAGTTATTTATATGTAAAAAATGTAGGCTGGTTGTCTGCTATATCAGAAAAATGATGAAGATTTTGCTATAATAGTTTATAATAATTAAAATGAATAAGAAAATAAATGAGAAAACAAATTGAGGTGGCGTGTAAATATGACAACAGTATCAACTACAATGTCTACAGAGGCAGAGCAGATAACAGAAGCTGCAAAAAATGTTGCGGAAAATGTAGCTGAAAATCCAGGAGTGATAAAGACATATCTGGAAAAATTTCTGCCCTCACTTTTAAGCTTTGCAATTCAGGTAGTGGTAGCAGTATTAGTACTTGTTATCGGAACCAGAATAATAAATGCTATAGTCAAAATGTTTAAGAAGGGGTTTGCCCGCAGAAATATGGAGATTGGAGTGTCTAATTTTTTAGCCAATCTGATTAAGTATCTGCTTTATTTTGTGCTGGTAATGGTTATTTTATCCTGGTTTGGAATAGCAACAGGGTCAGTAGTGGCAATGCTTGGCTCTGCAGGTCTTACTATAGGTCTTGCCTTACAGGGCAGCCTGTCAAACTTTGCAGGAGGCGTGCTTATCCTTGTGCTTAAGCCCTTTAAGGTGGGGGACTATGTATCTGTAAATGGGGATTCAGTAATGGGAACCGTAATGGATATAAGCATGTTTTATACCAAAATCAGAAGTGATGATAACAAGGTAGTCCATATCCCAAACGGTGGACTTGCAGATTCCAATATCACAAACTTTACCATGCTTGATAAGCGTAGAATAGACATATCAGTCGGTGTGGCATATGATGCCGACCTGTCCCAGGTGAAGAAGGTGCTGACCCAGGTTGTAGACAGGCAGGAGACGGTGCTTAAGGATGAGCCTGTCAATATATTTGTCAAAGACCTTGGAGACAGTGCTGTGGATATAGGCATCAGGGTCTGGGTCAAAAATGAGGACTTCTGGCCGACAAAGTGGAAGCTTACAGAGGATGTAAAGCTTGCCCTTGATGAGAATGGTATTTCTATTCCGTTCCCACAGATGGATGTTTATGTGAAAAAATCATAAATATTTATTAAATGCGTTGACAATTTTAGTGAAATACGCTAATGTATATATTGTGGTTATCCACAGATACAAATGGTTTTATTTTTAGGAGGAAGTTATTTATGCAACAGGGAACAGTAAAATGGTTCAATGCAAAAAAGGGCTACGGATTTATTTCTGATGAGGCTGGAAAAGAGATTTTTGTGCATTTCTCAGCACTTAACATGGATGGATTTAAGGAGCTTAAGGATGGCGAGAAGGTAGAGTTTGAAGTAGTAGATGGTGAAAAAGGACCACAGGCTGCAAATGTTACCCGCATCTCATAGCTATATGTGAATAAAGATATGTGAAATAAAAACCCCGAACAGTAGTGTTCGGGGTTTTTTTATGGTATAATAACAATGTTGCCGACTTTTCTGGTCGGACAAGAGCCTAATTTTGGAGGAAGCAATTTAATGAATTTAAAAAATCTAAGCGCATATGAAATCATAGAGGAAAGAGAGATTTCAGATGTTAAATCTATGGGGTATATTCTCCGCCACAAAAAAAGTGGGGCAAGAATTGCAGTATTATCAAATGATGATGACAACAAAGTATTTTATATAGCATTCAGGACAACACCGGAGGATGAGACCGGTGTGCCACATATTATAGAGCATACAACACTCTGTGGCTCAGACAAATTCCCTGTTAAGGATCCGTTTATAGAGCTTGCAAAGGGTTCGCTTAACACATTTTTGAATGCAATGACATATCCTGACAAGACCATGTATCCAATCGGAAGCTGTAACAATCAGGATTTTAAAAACTTAATGGATGTGTATCTGGATGCAGTTTTCCATCCAAATATCAGCAAGTACGAGGAGATTTTCAAGCAGGAGGGCTGGCATTACGAGCTTGAGTCAAAGGACGCACCACTCACAATCAACGGAGTAGTCTATAATGAGATGAAGGGAGCCTACTCTTCACCAGAGGAGGTGCTTCAGAACCAGATTTACCGCTCACTGTTTCCAGACAACACCTACAGCAAGGATTCAGGCGGAAACCCTGTACACATACCAGAGCTGACCTACAGTGATTATCTTGGCTTTTACAATAAGTATTATCATCCATCCAACTCATACATTTATCTCTACGGAGACTGTGATATGGAGGAGAGACTGGACTTTATCGACAGGGAGTACCTGAGCAAGTATGACTATCTTGAAGTAAATTCACAGATAGACAAGCAGCCTGCTTTTGATAAGGTGAAGGAGGTAGAGGCAGACTACTCAATCGCTTCTGATGATTCAGAGGAGAACCAGACATATTTATCATACAACAGAGTAATAGCAGACAGCCTTGATAAGACCCTGTATCAGGCATTTGATATTTTAGACTATGCCTTAGTCAGCGCTCCAGGAGCACCTGTGAGGCAGGCACTTATAGATGCAGGAATTGGAGAGGACGTATATGGCTCTTATGAGGGTGGTGTGTGCCAGCCTGTATTTTCTATAGTTGCAAAAAATGCAAATGCATCTGACAAGGACAGATTTGTCCAGATTATAGAGGATACCTTACGTGATATTGTAAAAAATGGAATAAACAAGGATTCGCTTCTTGCAGGAATAAACAGCAACGAGTTCAGATTCAGGGAGGCTGACTTCGGACAGTTCCCAAAGGGACTTTTGTATGGTATTCAGTGCATGGACAGCTGGCTTTTTGATGATAATAAGCCATTTTTACATCTGGAATGTCTTGATACCTTTACAGACTTAAAGGACAAGGTCAGAACAGATTATTTTGAAAAGCTGATTGAGAAATATTTACTCAATAATACCCATGGTTCTATCGTTGTGGTAAAGCCTAAGAAGGGCAAGAACAATGAGGAAGAGGAAGCTTTAAAGCAGAAGCTTGCAGAGTATAAGAAGAGTCTTACAGAGGAGGAGCTTGAAAAGCTTGTGGCAGATACAGCCCACCTCAAAAAATATCAGGAAGAGCCATCATCTGAGGAGGATTTGGCAAAGCTTCCTATGCTGTCCCGCAAGGATATGAGAAAAGAAGCCCTGCCATTTTCAAATATCGAGCATGAGCTTAAATTAAATGACGGCAGCACAGTTAAGCTTGTACACCATGATATTGAGGCAAATGGCATAAACTATATCACTCTGATGTTTAATGCCATGGATATAGAGGCGATAGGCTATATGGGACTGCTCTCAGCTATATTGAGTTATGTGGATACAAAGAATTTCGGTTTTGCTGATTTGTCAAATGCAATCAATATCTACACAGGTGGAATTTCCACAGGAGCAACAGCCCATCCAAATATGAGAGAGCCTGAGAAGCTTATTGTAAACTATGAAATCAGAATAAAGGTTCTGGAAGAGAATCTCATAAATGCACTTTCAATAGTCAATGAGATACTTACAGAGTCAAAATTCGATGATGTCAAGAGACTTCGTGAGATTGTGGCACAGACCAAGGCAAGACTTCAGTCATCCCTTAGCAGTGCAGGCCACACTGTTGCATCCATGAGAAGTATGGCTAAGTTTTCAAAATATGCCTACTATCAGGACGCACTTCATGGAATAGATTATTACAACTTTATCTGTGGAATAGATGCCCAGCTAAAGGAAAATGCAGATGTAGTCGTGGCAAATATAAAGGCACTGGCAGATAAACTGTTTGCATCTGACAGACTGCTTATAAGCTTTACAGGAAACACAGAGAGCCTTGAAAAGGCAGTACCAGTGCTTTCAGAATATATGTCAAAGCTTGTAAGGACAGGGGATAAGGCAGATGAACTCAAGTCCTATGCCAGAACAATAGACCTTACAAAATCAAATGAGGGCTTTATGGACGCATCCCAGATTCAGTATGTGGCAAGAACCGGTAACTTTGTGAAAAATGGCTACAGCTATTCCGGGGCATTGAGACTCTTAAGGATAATTTTAAGCTATGACTATCTCTGGATAAATGTCAGGGTAAAGGGCGGCGCTTATGGCTGCATGACATCCTTCTTAAGAAGTGGAGAGTCATATTTTGTATCATACAGAGACCCTAATCTGTCTGCTACAAATGAGGTCTATGACAATATCCCAGACTATATCAGAAGCTTTTACCCAGATGAGAGGGACATGACCAAATACATCATCGGTACCTTCAGTGCCCTTGATACACCGCTTAATCCCGAGGCAAAGGGAAGCCGCTCTATGTCAGCCTACCTTGAGGGCATCGAATATGAGCAGATACAGAAGGAGCGTGACGAAATCTTAAATGCCAGAAAAGAAGATATCAATGCTCTGGCAGATTTGGTACAGTCAGTTCTGGACGACAATAATATATGTGTTATTGGAAATGAAAATGTAGTCAGGGAAGCATCAGATATGTTTGATGTAACCGAGAAATTGTATAACTAATTACTATATAACCAACAAAAGTATAGGAGATAAAATGGCAGATAATTTTAAGTCAGGATTTGTAACAATAATAGGCAGACCAAATGTGGGAAAATCAACCCTTATGAACAGGCTTATAGGTCAGAAGATTGCGATAACTTCCAACAAGCCACAGACCACCAGAAACAGGATTCAGACTGTGTATACAGACATGGATAAGGGACAGATTGTATTCCTTGATACACCGGGAATCCATAAGGCTAAAAACAAGCTGGGTGAGTACATGGTAAATGTGGCAGAGAAAACCCTGAATGAAGTTGACGTAATCATGTGGATTGTTGAGCCTACCAATTTTATCGGTGCAGGGGAGATGCACATAGTAGAGCAGCTCAAAAAGACCACTACACCTGTTATCCTAATCATCAACAAGATGGATACAATCAAGAAGGAAGAGGTGCTCCAGTATATCGATACCTACAGAAAGGTCTATGATTTTGCTGAGATAATCCCTACATCAGCCCTGAGAGGTCAGAACATGGATGATGTTATAGATTCTATCTTTAAGTATCTGCCATATGGACCACAGTTCTATGATGAGGACACGGTGACAGACCAGCCAGAGCGTGCTATCTGCGCTGAAATCATCAGGGAAAAGGCGCTCCATGCCTTAAATGATGAGATACCACACGGTATAGCTGTAGGAATCGACCAGATGAAGCACAGAAAAGGCAAGGGTGGCGGAGTCATGGATATTGACGCCACAATCGTGTGCGAGAGAGATTCCCACAAGGGTATCATAATTGGAAAACAGGGCGCAATGCTCAAAAAAATAGGTACAAATTCAAGATATGAGATGGAGAAGCTGTTAGACTGCAAGGTAAATCTCAAGCTTTGGGTCAAGGTCAAAAAGGACTGGCGTGACAGCGATTTCTTAATTAAGAATTTTGGTTACAGAGAGGATGAATAATATTTTTTATGTGGCAAATCCTAACTATGGAGGTGCCATATGGAGAAGACCTGGGAAGTATTTTTAGAGACAGGAAAAGTTACAGATTATTTATCCTACAAGAACTCACTTGAAGTACCGAAAGATGAAGGTAAAGGAAGACAGGCAGATGTCACAGGCAGAGGTAATGACAGGCATGGTTTTGAAGGTCATGCCAATCGGGGACTATGACAAGAGAATAACGGTTCTTACTAAGGAGCGTGGTAAAATCACAGCTTTTGCCAGAGGTGCCAGAAGACCAAACAGTCAGCTGCTTGCGGCAACCAATCCATTTTCTTTTGGCGAGTTTGAGCTATATGAGGGAAAAAACTCATACACAGTTGTCAAAGCATCCATTTCCAACTATTTCAGGGATTTGACTGAGGATTTGGATGCTACATATATGGGATTTTATTTTCTGGAATTTGCGGATTTCTACTGTCAGGAAAATAATGACGAGAGAGAAATGCTTAAGCTTTTATACCAGTCCCTGAGGGCTTTAGAGAGCAAGGCTTATAACTTAGAGCTTGTCAGGGCTGTATTTGAGCTGAAGGCTCTTACCATAAACGGCGAGGGTCCCACCATGTTTCAATGTATGCACTGCCGCAGCAGGGAGGAACTCCATACCTTTTCGATAGTGAGAGGTGGCATGTTCTGCGATAAGTGCGGTGAGCTGGTAAAGGGCTTTAGGATAATGGATGGTACCAAATATGCCATGCAGTATATAGTCAGCTCTGATATTGCCAAATTATATTCTTTTTCAGTTTCTGATGCTGTGCTTGAGGAGCTTGTGAGGACAGTGAGGGAATTTGTTGAGCATTATGTACACCATAAGTTCAATTCAGAAGCATTTTTGTAATAGTTCGCAGTTGAAATAGAAAATTGATAAGTGTATAATATCAGAGATTGTAACTGGATAATAGGAGGCATATATGAAGAAATTTTTATCATTTGCACTTGCGATGGTTCTGTGTATAGGAATTTTATCGGGGTGTGGGACAAATTACAATGCTGAAAAAAGTACAGTCTATGTACAGAAAAACGGGAAAATAGTTTCTACAGATGTGGAGGAGTTTGACACCTCTGTATATGATGAGTCAGCACTTAAGTCATATATTGATGATGCCATTGATTCGTACACCAGCGAGAATGGAAGCGGCAAGGTCAAGCTTCAGAGCTTAAGTGTGGAGGATAATAAGGCTACACTTATAATCGAGTACGCATCTGCGGATGATTATACAAATTTTAACGGAGTACAGCTTTTTACAGGCACTATAGCAGAGGCTCTCGCAGCAGGCTATACATTTGATGGTGATTTTGCCAGCATAAATGATGACAAGGCGGTTGCCTGTGATGCAAGCGAGTTTAAGAATCAGGACGGCTTTAAGGTCTGCATTATAAAGGCTAACACCAATCTTACAGTAGCAGGGGATATTAAGTATGCTTCTGTTGAAAATGTAAGTCTTGTGGATAAGAAAACTATATCTATAGCAGCAGGCAACAATCTGCTGGGGCAGGCTGTGGCTTCTACAGAGAGTACAACTGAGAATACTACAGAGAGCGTGGAGGAAGTGACCACAGAGTCTGTAGATGATGGCAGCATCAGTGAGGATGAGCTGCTTGAAGTAGGAGAGGAAGAGCAGGAGATTGATTTCGGCTTCGGTGATGACTCTTCATCAAATGAGACAACTGATACTTATACTAATGTATATACTTATGTTATTTACAAATAAAAAAGAATGTGAGGAAGAAAATTATGGAAAAAACCATGGATAAGATTGTTCAGGTAGCAAAGGCAAGGGGATTTGTTTATCCAGGCTCAGAAATTTATGGTGGACTTGCTAACACATGGGATTATGGTAATCTCGGTGTAGAGCTTAAAAATAATGTAAAGCGTGCATGGTGGCAGAAATTCATTCAGGAGAATCCATACAATGTAGGTGTTGACTGTGCTATTCTTATGAACCCACAGACATGGGTGGCTTCAGGACATCTTGGCGGTTTCTCAGACCCTCTGATGGATTGTAAGGAGTGTCATGAGAGATTCCGTGCAGACAAGATTATCGAGGATTTTGCAGCAGAGAATAATATCGAGCTTAAGTCATCAGTAGATGGATGGTCAAACGAGGAGATGGTTAAGTTCATCGAGGACAACAATGTACCATGCCCATCATGTGGAAAGCACAATTTTACAGATATCAGACAGTTCAACCTTATGTTTAAGACCTTCCAGGGTGTAACTGAGGATGCAAAAAACACAGTTTACTTAAGACCAGAGACAGCTCAGGGTATCTTCGTAAACTTCAAGAATGTACAGCGTACATCCCGCAAGAAGGTACCATTTGGAATCGGACAGATTGGTAAGTCTTTCCGTAACGAGATTACACCAGGTAACTTCACATTCAGAACCCGTGAGTTCGAGCAGATGGAGCTTGAGTTCTTCTGCAAGCCTGGCACACAGGATGAGTGGTTCTCATACTGGAGAAGCTTCTGCCGTGACTGGCTCATTTCTCTCGGTATCAAAGAGGATGAGATGAGACTTCGTGACCACGACCCAGCAGAGCTTGCTTTCTACTCTACAGGAACAACAGATATTGAGTTCTTATTCCCATTCGGATGGGGCGAGCTTTGGGGAATTGCCAGCCGTACAGACTATGACCTGACCCAGCACCAGAATGTATCTGGACAGGATATGACATACTTTGATGATGAGATTAACGAGAAGTACTTACCATACGTTATTGAGCCATCACTGGGAGCTGACCGTGTAGTACTTGCTTTCCTCTGCGCAGCTTATGATGAGGAAAACATCGGAACAGAGGAGAAGCCAGACGTAAGAACTGTATTCCACTTCCATCCAGCACTTGCACCAGTTAAGGTTGGTGTGCTTCCACTTTCAAAGAAGCTCAACGAGGGTGCCCAGAAGGTATACGCACAGCTTGCTAAGAAATATAACTGTGAGTATGACGACAGAGGAACAATCGGAAAGAGATACCGCCGTCAGGATGAAATCGGAACACCATTCTGTGTTACATATGATTTCGATTCAGAGACAGACGGCTGTGTAACAGTCCGTGACAGAGATACAATGCAGCAGGAGAGAATCGCTATTGCTGACTTAGACACATATTTCTCTAATAAATTTGACTGGTAAGATATATAGATAAGATATATAGAATAGAGAGGAGAGCTTCGGCTCTCCTTTTTCTTATACCAAAGTATGCAGGAAAAGCTGCCAGTGGTAAAATTGCATATATTGAGCCTGTCAAATTTGGAGCAATTTTATGTATCAAAAGACCTATAAAAAACCAAATTACAGGATTTGGACAAGAAAATCTCTGTTTTCAACAAAAATATTCGTAAATTTTCGATACTTCTAAACAATTCAAAAATTTATGAAAAATATTTATAATTGAGACATAAACGAAAAAATACGAAAATGGAGAGAGGGAAAGGTATGAAGAAACTACATTTAGGAAAACGAATGTTAAGTTTTGTTATGATTATTGCAATGGTAATTACTATGCTGCCATCAATAATCACATCTGTATCTGCGGCAGAGACACAGAGTATGACAATTCACTGGCAGCTGCCCGATAACTGGGGCTGGACTACACCAGCTATTCAGTATTGGGGAGGAGATGCTGAAGCATCTGGTTATAATGTGGATGCGAGCAGAGAGATTACAGAATGGAGTGACAAGCCATATGGCTATGCCATGACCAGTGAAGACGATGGATGGTATTCGCTTACATTGACAGGTTCTTTGGATGGATTTCAGATTGTTGACCTGGGTAATCCAAATGGAAATAACTCAGGTGGTTCAGTGTATGCAAATGCTATGAAATACTGTACATCTACAGATGTATATGCAGTAGGCAGTGACTGGAAAAACTGGTATCTTGACAAAGAATGTAATACAAGCATCGACACACTTGCTCCAGCAGATGCTATCACAGCAAGTGAGATAACAGTACATTTTGAAAATACTGATAATTGGAAAAGTGTAAATTTACACACATGGAGCTATGTTAAAACAGATTGGCCTGGTAATGCAATGAAGGCAGATGCAAATCATACAGGCTGGTACACAGCAACAGTAAACTGGGATGGTTCTACATTCAATTTCATATGCAATGGTTCTGGCGGACAGACTGGTAATCTTGCTCTTACACCAGACGCAGCCACAGAGGAAATCTGGGTATGCGGTAAAGATGGCAGTGTACTTGAGAGCGCACCAGATAGCTGGGCTGCATCATATGTAGAGACACCTGATACACCAGATTCAGGAAATGGTGATGATACAGGAAAAAATGAGGAAGAAGCTCTTCCATATTTTACAGTTCATTTCTACAACGTATACGATTGGGGCACACCAGCTATCCAGTACTGGGGAAATGACAAGATAGAAGTAACAGACTATGAAAAGACAGTACATGTAGATTCTTGGAATGTAGATGCAAATACACTTACAGCCGAGGGAGACGGCTGGTACAAGATGACCTTTAGAGGAGACCTGACAGGTCTTGGTTTCCAGTTTCTGGATGTAGACAATCCTTCTGGTAATACAGGTGGCGAAGGCTATGTTGATACAATGAAGTATGCAACTGGTGATAAGCCAACAGACATGTATTGCAAGTGGAGTAAGGAGACAGACTACAAGACAATCTGGTATCTTGATAAGGATTACACAACAAGCATTGATAGTCTTGTTCCTGCTGATGCAGTGACAGAGACTACTATCACATTGCATTACAAGAATACAAATGACTGGTCAAAGGTCAGCCTCTATATGGCTCAGGGAGGCAGCTGGACTGCAATCCCTGGATATGAGCAGTATGGCAAGTGGCCTGGAAATGTCATCACAGCAGGCACAGATGGATGGTATACAGTATCTGTCACAAAGGATATGTCTACTCTTGATTTTATCTACAACAATGGAGAGAAAGAGCAGACAGATAACTTATATGTAGTACCAGAGGCAGCCAAGGAAGAGTACTGGATTGTAGATGGAACAGTATATGACTATCTGCCAACTACAATTGTAATGCACTATTACACAGAGGATTTTTCGACAGTTAATGCTTATTTTGCAGAGACAGATAAGTGGAGTGCTGTGACAGGCTATGAGACTGCTAATAACTGGCCAGGTGTCACAATAAAGAAGGATTCAAAGAATGCAAACTGGTATACATTCTCTATAGTGACAGACCAGGATCCATTCAAGTGCATTTTCAATAATGGATCTGACAAGCAGACAGACAATATCGAATTTGTACCGACACAGGAGAGAGAAGAGCACTGGGTTACAGGCGTAAAAGGCTCAACAGTTGACTCTACAAAGGCTCCAGAGGGCTGGGTAAGCAGCAATGATAACTATATTGAGCCAGCTGATACAACAGAGTACACAAGATTTGCTCTTGTAGAGTATCAGAGAAATGACAATGATTATGAGGATTGGAACATTTACTGCTGGGATTCAGGCTATGGCAAGAAGACAGAGAAATGCAGTCCAGTAGAGGTAAATGGAAAGCAGTATATTATATTCCCTGTAAAGGAGTCAGAGGCTGACTTTACTATCGGCTTCTGTATGAGAAGGTCTACAGATGATAATGACTGGGCAGAGAAGGATGGCAGTGACCATGCACTTACTATTCCAGCAGGACAGTCTGTAGTACATGCAGTATTTGAAGAGGGTAAGGGCATCACTTATGTATATCCATATAATAAGGGATATGAGATGAGAGGTGCAGATGATGAGATTTCATTCTTCTACAGAGATGACTCTCTGGTTACTACAGATGAAGTAGCATCACTTGAAAATGTAAAGGTAGTAGTAAATGGCAAAGAGCATGACATGACCTATGATGAGGATACAGACAGATTCGTATTCACATTATCTGGTGCAGAGACAGGCGACTATGCATACTATTACAAAATAGGCGATGAGAAGAAATTAGACTTATTCAATGACAAGAAAACTACATATGATGGAGAGGAGTGCTCAGTATTTACCTTCAAGACCTTTGATAATCTGGGTATTACAGCAAAGCTTTCTTCTACATCAATAAACTACAGCCAGAACAGCGTTGTTTCAGTTGAGTTTACAGGAGACGACGCAGCAAATATCTCACAGGAGGAGATAGGTGATATAAGAGTAGACCTTGAGTCTCTTGGACTGGGAGAGCAGAATATCGAGCCTTCACTTATGGAGGGAACAATCGCCTGCAGAGACACAGTAAAGCCAGGAACATATTCTATTCCAGTTACAATGACAGATATATATGGAAACATATATAAGACAAGCGTGAGAATAGTAATTCTTGAGAATGATGAGGACACATTCGACTGGGATGAGGCTGTAATATACTTTGCAGTTACTGACCGTTTCTTTGATGGAAACACTGCAAACAACACAGGCATCGCAGGAGAGAATGACGTAGACAAGACTGGTTCATTAAGCTACCACGGTGGAGACTTTGCAGGACTTGAGGCAAAGCTTGACTACTTAAAGGAGCTTGGTGTCAACACAATATGGATTACACCTATTGTAGCCCAGTCAGATATTACAACTGAGAAGGATGGCTCTACTATTGAGTCAACAGGCTACCATGGCTACTGGGCATCAGATTTCGAGAAGCTTAACGGACATCTTGGAACAGAGGCAGAGTTTGCAGAGCTTATATCAGCAGTACATGACCGTGGCATGAAGATGATGGTTGACGTGGTACTTAATCATTCAGGATATGACTCAGAGACAAATGATGTAACAGGATATTTCAACAATATCATACAGGATGAAAATGGTAACTATGTAGCAATGATTCGTGATGAGTCAAACACAATTACAGGAGATAATGTATATGATTCATTATCTAACCTTCCAGACTTCGTCACAGAAAATCCAGATGTCCGTGACCAGTTAATCGACTGGCAGACAAACTGGGTAGAAAAATATGGAATCGACTACTTCCGTGTTGACACTGTAAAGCATGTAAATACAGAGACATGGGAAGCCTTTAAGAATGAGCTTACAAAGATTGACCCTGACTTTAAGCTGATTGGAGAGTACTCAGGCGGAGGCTCAACAACACTTGACGCTTATAAGGGTGCTATGGATTCATTACTTGATTTTGATTTCAATGATTTTGCACAGAACTTTGTATCAGGAAATGTCTCATCAGTTGAGAGCTTATTGGAGGCAAGAAACAGCAGAATCAACAATACTTCAACAACAGGTGCCTTCCTTTCAAGCCATGATGAGGACGGACTTGTATACAAGCTGATTAACCAGAATGGTTACTCAGAGGAGGAAGCACTTAATCTCTTTAAGGTTGCATCTGCCCTCCAGATGACAGCCAAGGGACAGGTTGTTGTATACTATGGTGAGGAAATCGGACTCTACGGAGCTGACAATTACCCATATCAGACAAACAGATATGACTTTGACTGGGATGAGCTTGAGGCTCAGAAGACAGATTCAAACAGTATGTACAACCATTACAAGACCCTGCTTGGAATCAGAAATACCTACTCAAAGCTTCTGGCTAAGGGTACAAGAAATGTGATAACAGAGTCTGATGAGGAAGGCTATGATGTATTCTCACGCAGCTACAATGGAGCAAACCTCTATGTAGGACTTAACATCAATGAGACTGCAAAGACAGTAAGCTTTGAGGTTAAGGAGGCAGCAGGTACAGTACTTACAGACCTCTACAATAATAAGGAATATACAGTATCTGACAAGCAGACAGTTACAGTAGATATTCCAGCTGCAAAGAATGGTGGAACAGTCATTCTTGGAATCAAACCAGCAGTAGACGACACTCCTGCAGATGACCCAGCAGATGATTCATCAGATAAGCCAGCAGACGACTCTGTATCAACAGCTTCAGAGACAGATATCACAGATGGTATCGACAAGAGACTTACATCATACAAGGATACAGTAGAGACAGTATCAGGTGATACAAGAAAGCTTACAAATGGCGATTTATCAATCGAAGGTGACAAGAAGACATTACCAGAGGGCGCTAAATTTGAGGCTGCAAAGCTTACAGATAAGGCTGCAAATTATGCTAAGGCAGAGAGCGCACTGACAACAGCAAAGATGACTGGAAAATTTGTAGTATATGACATCAACTTAAGAGATGCAGATGGAGTACAGATTCATAAGCTTGATGATTATGTGACAGTGACACTGCCAGTTCCAGAAGGACTTACAGTATCTCTGGGCAAGACCATTACTGCTTACAGACTTGAGGATGATGGAAGCCTTACAAAGTGCTTTACTACAATAGCAGATGGCAAGCTGTCATTCAGAACAAACCATTTCAGTACATTTGTGTTTGTTGAAGAGGACATTCCTGTATCAGGAGGAAATGATGAGCCGGCACAGACTGTACCAGCATCACCAGCGCCAGCGGCACCAGCTGCAGACACTGCACCTACAGCTTTGACATCTGTAAAAACAGGTGATACAACAGATTTTGCAATATTAATAGCGATAGCTTTATTAGGCGTTGCATTTGCTACAGGAGCATTTGTTTACAGCAAGAAGAAAGCAATGTAGTACTAAACAGTATAATTAATAAACTCCTCCAAATGACACCGGCATCATTGATGTCGGTGTTATTTTTTGCCTTTAGAAATTGCTTGCGTGGTATGCTAAAAAATACCAGATTGCGACATTTTTCGTCATATTGTTAAATAAATAACAACTATTTTTGAACCATTTGCCACTATCCCCCCAGGGGGGTAGATGTTACAATAATAGTATTAATAAGGGAAAGGGGAAACTATGTAAATATGGAGAATAAGACACCTAAAATTCTTGCGGTGGCAGGTAAGGGTGGCGTAGGCAAGACTTCTATAGCTGCAACTCTTGTGAGATTGCTCACAGAGAGCTTTCCAGATAAGAAGATACTCGCCATTGATGCTGACCCTGCGGTAGGCTTGTCGACAGCTCTTGGAATAGAGGTAAAGACAACTATTGATGATATAAGGAAAGAGGTAGTTGCAACTGTAGAGGATGGCAATTCAAAGGCGGCGATAGAGCTTTTGGGAGATGCCAGATACCGCATATTTGATGCTCTTGTCGAGACCGATGGTTTCAGCTTTATAGCAATAGGAAGACCGGAGGCTGCAGGATGCTACTGCAAGATTAACTCATATCTTAAGGAAGTAATTGGAATACTTGCTGAGAATTTCGACTATGTTGTTATAGACGGTGAGGCTGGAATAGAGCAGATTAACCGCCGTGTCATGGAAAAGGTTACGCATCTTTTGCTTATCACTGATTCAAGCAAAAAGGGTACACAGGTTATCCAGACAATTAAAAAGGTTGCAGATGAGCTTGTGATGTACGAAAAAATCGGAGCAATCGCAAACAGGCTGCCATCTATTGATGTAAAAGAGTTTATGGATACAGGGGATATACCTGTACTAAGCTATATACCATCTGATTCTTCACTGGCTGAGTTTGATTTAAAGGGAGAAAATGTATTTTATCTTCCAGCGGATTCAGCGATTGTAAAAGGGGTAAGGGAAGCCCTTGAAAAGATGGAGATTATCTAAATACACTTAGGAAAGGGAGATAAAATGAAGGATTTAAAGCATCTTTACTATTTTGAAAAAATGCTAGAGGATGCCAACAATGAGCTTGTGAGAAAAGCCCAGGGTGATGGACTTAAGTGCCTTGCCACTGTGTGCGAAAATGTTCCAGAGCCACTTCTCAATCTGCCAGGAGCATTTTCTGTGAGACTCAGGGCACCTAGGACAGGTTCTCTTGAGATGGCTACATACTATATGACAAGCTTTTTGTGTGAGTATTCCCGTGCGCTTTTGGAACGTGCAATCGAGGGCGGCTTCAATTTCGTAGACGGAATTGTGGCACCAGACGGATGTACCATGATGAACCGTTGTGTTGAGAACATGGAGCTTCTTAAGACAATGGGAAAGGACAAGGACAATTTCTTTTATGAGTACATGGAAATTCCTCTTAAGGGGGATGAAAATGGACTCAATCTGTATGTACTCCAGTGCAAAAATCATATATTAAAGCCTATGAGCGAAAAGCTTGGAATCGACGTATCAGATGCTGCAATCAGAAAGGCTGTAGAGCAGCATAACGAGATATGCAGACTTATCCGTGAGATTGGAGAGTTCAGAAAGGAAGAGCATCCAAGAATCACAGGCTATGAGTATCATATTTTAACTATGGCTACCTATGTGGCACCTAAGCATCTGCTTGTAGATATGCTTAGGGAGACACTTGAGGAGATTAAGACCAGAGAGCCAGACCTGGATAAGAACTACCGTGCAAGAGTGGTTTTTGTCGGTTCTGAGGTTGATGATGTGGATGTAATCAAGCTTGTGGAGGAGTCTGGTGCATATGTATGTGCTGACAGATTCTGCTATGGCTCATTCCCGGGACGTGATGAGATTGTACTCAATGATGAGGAGGATGCTCTCACACAGGTATGCCGTGCCTATATTACAAGAGGCCAGTGCCCTAGATATATGGACACAGCCAAGATGGTAGGCAGAAGAGAGTATGTGGATAAGCTGGCAAAGGAATACAAGGCTGACGGAATCATCTATGAGCAGATGAAGTTCTGCGACCCATGGGCATATGAGCGTATGGTGGGAACTGTAGTCATGCGTGAGGAGTACGGCTATCCTGTACTGGCAGTAGACAGACCATATTCAATCGGCTCATCTGGTCAGATGAGAACCAGAGTCCAGGCATTTGTAGAGAGTATTGAGATAAAGAAAATCCAGGGAGGTGCAAAATAATGGCAAAAGAAATCGGTGCCGAGGCACTCGGAAGATTTTTTACTGACGGCAAGGTAAGAAAACGTCGTGAGTGGAGAGGTCTAAAGGATACCTGGTATGACTATACAAGATGGCTTTTCATCATGAAGACCCTTGCAGGCTTCATTATCAAGCCTAGAAATATCAAGGCTATGTTCAGATACCGCTGGATGGTTAATTATCTTGCAGTTCCTATGATGGTAGACAAGCACACACAGGGACTCAGGGGACCATACCTGCGTATGTGCCACCTGGAGCAGGACATGGTAATAAAGGATGTGGCAAAGCTCCTTGACAACCTCTTCAGAGGAGACAGGAGAATCGGTAATGACGAGAAATTCTCAAAGCAGGTAGTACTTGTGGATGAGAATGAGATGACAGCAGTTATGATGGGATTCCCAACCCTTAAGGGACTTTCAAGAGAGACACCATCTACATATGTAGCTGTGCTTCTCAACCAGAATGCAGCCCTCCACTATATTGATGTGGCACAGGAGTATGGACTTCCAGGAGATGTGTGCCCTATGCCAGAGGCTGAGGCAGGACTCTCAATAGATGATGATGCTCCTATCCTTGGTGCATGTGCAGTCCAGTGTAATACAACCTGTGACGGTTCACTTATGAGTAACGGGGTTATCTCAAAGAGACTTGAGCTTGAGGATGGCATCCCTGTATTCCAGCTTGCAGCTCCACTCAGGCACCGTGAGGATGATGTGCAGGAGTATGCAGCCCAGGAAATCAGAAACTGTATCGAGTTTATCGAGAAAAATACAGGAGCAAAATGGGATTGGAAATACTACTTTGAATGTGCAAAGCGTGTAAACGAGTCAACCCGTCACAGAATGGACTGGCTTGACATGAACAAGACTGATTACCCTCAGATTTTTGGTTCAAACCTTGCATTATATACAGAGACAAACTACATGGCTATCTGTGGTAAGGTGCCTGAATTCGTAGAGATAGACAGAAAGCTCTCAGCTTTAGCTGAGAAAGCCTACAAAGAGAAAATGATGATGGCAAAAGAGTACCGCCACCGTGCTATTGTATGGGGCGTGCAGTCTCATTTCTACTTTGACTTTTTACTCTGGATATTAAACTGCTGGGGAATTGTTCCTCTTACAGATATGCTTTCAATGGTAAATACCAACATGATAGCAGAGGAGGACACACCAGAAAACAGGGAGCAGGCAATCTACGATATGGCATGGCTCACTGAGAACATGATTATGCGTAACCGTACACATGGCGGCTACAAGGTACTGCTTGATGAGCTTTGGGACTACTGTGAGGAGTTTAATGCAGATGTAGTTATCCTCTGGGAGCATATGTCATGTAAGGCATTAAATGGTATGCATGGCCAGTTTGAGGAGAAAGCCCGTGAAAAGGGTATACACCTTATCTGGGTAACCCACGATTTGTTTGACCCAAGAATCGTATCAAGACAGGGCATAAGAGACCAGATAAACAGATATATGCGTACAGTATTCCATGAGGAGCCGCTTGACCCTTCACTGGAAGTATTAACTGATGAGCATTCATGGTAGGAGGAATAATAGATGAAATATTATGGCGGATGTGATTCCGGAAGTACATACACAAAATGTGTTATTTTAGATGAAACTGGCAAAATGGTAGCAGATGTGACAATCAGAAGCCGCATCAATGCAGTTTTATCCTGCGAGGAGTCATTAAAGCAGGCAATCGAACAGGTTCCTGATTTAAACTCTCCAGAGGAGCTTGCATATCTGGTAGGAACAGGATATGGACGTAACAAGGTGCCATTTGCAGATGAGAATATCTCAGAGATTAGCTGCCACGCTATGGGAGTGCATATTGCAGATCCAAGTGTCAAGGCAATTATTGATATAGGCGGACAGGACGTAAAGGGTATTGCTGTTGACACAGATGGAACAGTTTTAAACTTTGCCATGAACGACAAATGTGCCGCTGGAACAGGAAGATTCTTTGAGGCTATGGCAAAGGCATTTGAGATGGATTTATCAGAGTTTTCAAAGCTCTCATTAAAGGCTAAAAACGTGATACCTATCACTGCCCAGTGTACAGTTTTTGCTGAGTCAGAGGTTATCTCTCTTGTAGGAGAGGGCAAGCCAATGGATGAGATTGCAGCAGGAATCGAGCTGTCAGTGGCTAAGAGATGCTTTGTTATGTCAAAGAAGGCAGGAGCAGTTGACAAAATCACACTTACAGGCGGCTGCGCAAAAAATGACGGCTTAAAGGAAGCAATCGAAAAGGTATTAAATCTTAAGGTTATTGACCTGCCAATCGACCCACAGCTTATGGGAGCACTGGGAGCTGCTGAGTTTGCACGTCAGAAGGGTATGGCAAAAGCCAGATAGTACAAGGAGGAAATCATGGGAACATTTTTACATGTGCTTTTGATAATAGCGATTATATTTGTATGCTTATTTGTATTGTCATTTATTGTTTATTTTTTCAATCTGGACATGAAGCTCACAGCAGCTTTGGAGCCTATATTTTTGAAGCATTACGACAAGATAGACAGGGATAAGCATTTATAAAATGAAGTTATATGATGAAATAATTGAAAAATTACAGCAGTTGGTCTCTGACAGGACTTCAAAAGAGTTTGAAGTCAGAGACAGCGCCTGGCCTGTTGCTGAGAGAGAGATGATTCTAAGAAGCGACATGGCATACGAGCTTGGAGGGGGAAGCCTTCCTGCGGTTGGTGCTACTATTGTGACTGCGGATGAAAACTTAATCAGTGAGGATGGCATAACTCTTGTTGGTTCAGACTTACGGGATATAGATGAGGACACCCCCTTTGCGAGAATTGCAGTTGTGAGGGTGGATGAAAATACCATAGGCGAGGGGAATGCACTCTACAATGCAATCAGAAGCCTTGAGTATACCAGGTATCATCTGTTCCCAAAGGGATTTATGATGAGGGTTTCATCTTCGAGAAACAGGGAAAGCGTCAGGGTGAGCAAAGAGGCTGTGAAAGATGGCATAAGCTTTGCTGAGACTGGCAATATGATGATTTCGGCTTTTCATAAGAATCCAAAGGTAGAGGCAGTACATATCTACTATTTTACTGAAAAGGATTTTGATTATAAAGCACTTAAGAGTATGGCGGCAGAGTCTGAGGAGATAACAAAGACCATAGACCATATTTTTAAAAACCTGATTATGGACTGCAAGGCATGTAACCTGCAGGAAATCTGTGATGAGGTTGAGGGATTGAGAGAGCTGCACTTCAAGCAGCAGTCTAAGGAGCAATAATATATCAGAAAAAGGAGAGTATAAAAATGGCAGAAGACAAGTATACCAATTTTGAAGACTATGAGAAATGGCATGCTAATCACAAAAACGATAAGGTCCCTAGCAAAAAGATTATAGCACTGGGAAAGAAAATCACAGACGTAGCTGGTCATATGATTGGCGGTGTCAAGGTTGAGGATCCAGAGTACTGGGGACTTGCAGAGATAGTTACAGAGGAGATGGCTGAGGTAGGTCTCACAATGAAAAAGAGACAGCACTATACCTTTGACCAGCTCTGCAATATGAACAAGGACAAGGTCAGCAAATTAGGAAAAGATGGCTTCCAGAAGTTACTCGACGAGATGAGCTATATCGGTCTTTTAGAGTATGACTATGGATACCACTATGACCACAATGGACGTACAGCACCACAGAGTGAGAGAAGATATATTCTCCCTATGTTCGTTCCAGGCTCTGCTGAGCTCTTCAATATGGAGGAGACACCAGGCTCTACCGACAATAAGAGACTTAAGGATCATCCAGATGTAGCTTCATTCTTCGAGAGAATGACTTATATCCCACTTGCGGGAATCACCCAGATGGTACCACCAGGAGGAGCAGGTGTAGGTATGCACGTCATCCCTGTTGAGAAAGCTATCAAGATGGAAAACCAGTCAATCGACATAGAGCACCTCTCATACTGGCTTGAAAAATACGAGGGACATATCGGTGTAGGACGCTGCTCATGCCGTGCTTCAAGAAAAGCAATCGGTGACGGCTGTGCTGATGATGATTTTGGATGGTGTATCGGAGTTGGTGATTTCGCTGATTACTGCCGTGAGACAGGAAAGGGACATGACATCACTAAGGAAGAGGCTCTTGCAATCTTACAGAGAGCAGAGGAGAACGGATTCGTACACCAGATTACAAATATCGATGGAGAAAATAAGATTTTTGGTATCTGTAACTGTAATGTAGAGATTTGTAATGCTCTGCGTACATCACAGTTATTCAACACACCTAACATGTCACGTTCAGCATATGTAGCTCACGTAGACAAGGAGAAGTGTGTAGCCTGTGGACGCTGTGTAGAGTACTGCCCAGCAGGAGCTACAAGACTCGGACAGAAGCTTTGTGACAAGGAAGGCAAGGAAATTGAATATCCAAGACAGGAGCTTCCAGATAACCAGAAGTGGGGCAAGGATAAGTGGGATTTCAATTATCGTGATAACAACCGTATCAATACCCACAAGACTGGTACTGCTCCATGTAAGACAGCATGTCCTGCCCATATTGCTGTACAGGGTTACTTAAAGCTGGCAGCCCAGGGAAGATATGATGATGCACTTGCACTTATCAAGAAGCAGAATCCATTCCCAGCAGTATGTGGACGTATCTGTAACAGACGCTGTGAGGACGCTTGTACCCGTGGAACAATCGATGAGGCTATTGCAATCGATGCAGTTAAGAAGTTTATCGCAGAGAGAGACTTAAAGGCAGAGACCAGATACATTCCACCAACAGTAATCCCTGCAAGTATCCATATGGATCACTTTGATGAGAAGATTGCCATTATCGGTGGAGGCCCGGCAGGACTTACAGCAGCCTTCTATCTCGCAGAAAAAGGCTACCGCCCAACAGTATTTGAGAAAAATGAGATGGCTGGTGGTATGCTCCGCTACGGAATCCCTTCTTACAAGCTGGAGAAGGAAGTAATCGAGGCAGAAATCGAAGTGATGAGACAGATGGGGGTTGACATCAGAACTGGCGTAGAGGTTGGCAAGGATGTGACACTTGATTCTCTCCGTGCAGAGGGCTATAAGGCATTCTATATTGCAATCGGATGCAGCACAGGACGCCGTCCTGGAGTACCAGGCGATGATGCTGAGGGCACATTCACAGCTATTGATTATTTACATGAAGCAAACTGTGGTGGCAAGGAGTACACAGGCCGTGTAGTTGTAGTCGGTGGTGGAAACGTAGCTATCGATGCAGCCCGTGTATCTGCAAGAAATGGTGCCTCAGAGGTTACACAGCTCTGTCTTGAGTCTGAGAAGGAGATGCCTGCATCACAGGAGGAAATCACAGAGGCAGGAGAAGATGGCGTAACAATCAAATGTGGATGGGGACCAAAGGAAGTCCTTACAGCAGATGGTAAGGTTACAGGAATCGTATTCAAGAAGTGCCTTTCAGTTAAGAATGCAGAGGGACGTTTTGCTCCTACATATGATGAGAATGATACAATCACAATCGACTGTGACCGTGTAATCTTTGCAGTAGGTCAGGCTTCTGTATGGGGCGACCTTGTAAAGAACGAGAAGGTTGAGTTTAATGGACCTGCAATCGTTGCAGACAAGCTTACATACCAGACAACACAGCCAGATATATTCGTAGGTGGAGATGTATATACAGGACCAAGATTTGCAATCGATGCTATTGCAGCAGGAAAGGTTGCAGCTGAGTCATTACACAGATATGTACATGATGCTCATATGAAGATTGGACGTAACCGTTGGGAATTCACAGAGCTTGACAAGAACAATATCTCTGTTCCAACCTATGATACTTCATCACGCCAGGTAGCAGCTGTTGATACAAGCCTTCCAGCCAAGTCCTTCAAGGATGCTCATTTAACACTGACAGAGGAGCAGGTTAAGATTGAGACATCACGTTGTCTTGGATGTGGTGCTACAGTTGTAGACCCTAACAAGTGTATCGGATGTGGTGTATGTACAACCAAGTGTGCATTTGATGCAATCACACTTCACAGAGACCATCCAGAGTGCTCAGAGATGACTGTTGCAGAGGATAAGTTTAAGAAAATCCTCCCATAT
>CAVKUD010000015.1:0-25129 GCA_963659315.1 Senegalimassilia sp.
CCCATGTACACATTGTAGGGGTTGCATAATAGTCAATGTAGTAATAATTGCTGACACCATTATAAAGCTGACATGTAACTGCTTCAGTCCATGCATGACTGCCAAGAGGTTTACTGCTATTCTCTAACTGGCTGTTTATGTATTCTCCACTTTTAACTGTTCTAGTCCATGCGTAGTTATGAGTATGAAGCGAATACTCTATACCTCCTCCATAACCATCATCATCCAGATTTAAGCATAAGCCAGACATCCATAAATCATCTGACCACTCAAGACTACCTCTGTCTGCATGTACCCTGCCCTCTGTATAGGGCGTGTATCCATCCGCATAATTTACATAGCCTGTAAGCTTTGCATTTCTTGTCGGGTCAATTTTTGTGTAGTCAGCTGCATATGCACTGACAGGTTTTGCCCCTATGAGCAGTGTCGCTAAGGCTGTTAATGCTAAACAACCACTTAACTTAGCCACACTAAGTTTTTTCACCATAAAATTCCTCCTCTCAAAATAGTGATTATAAAAAAATGAGCAGCCAAATCATGATTTCAATACAATTAAGCTGCTCAAAGTTTACGTTATGAAATTTTAACTTCGAGTTGCACTCTGTAATTCAATACTGTACTAATCTTCCACCCAGGTCTCATACCAAACAGTTGACATTTCATGCTTCCAAACAGTGTGACCTTTAGTTCCGTAAAAAGGTCCGTTAATGGCTATATCATGGCTAGTCCAGTCAATAGTTGTGTTAGGGTCAATATCCAGATTTTCATGGTCAAATTTGTAATATCCAGATTCTAATTTATTATTGTCATCTGCAATAACTGCAATAGCCTGGTCTTCTGTATAGCCATAATTATACATAATCCATATAACTTGATAAATCGTTCCAGCCACATAAGATTCATCATCTTTGTATTTTTCTAAATATGGGTCAGCCCCTGCTGCCAGCATTTTTGCTAAGATTCTCTCTTCCCTGCCCTCAAAATATTCAGTTGTTATCGGCTCCCCCACAGCTACAGCCTTAAGTGACACACCCTCCTGTGCCCAGCCGTATGTTGGCAGTGTATCATACTCATTCCTGTCTGTTGTCAGATGGTGCATACCATTTAAGCCCTCATTGTAGACTCTGTAGATTGATACATCTCCTGCTGAGTAGAAAAGTGGCTGACCACTGTTGTCTACAGTCCATGCTGTGTTATCCATGGAGGTAAGCACTCTAATCTCGTTTAAGTCTGTAGTATACAGATGGTTGCAGAGGACATTGTTGTAGAGACGGTATACTGGTGTACCCTCGTCTGCTGAGTACCAGGCTACTCCCTCATAGCCCCATCCATATGATGCATAGAGTGTGTCTCTCTCGTTTGCATCGGTTGTATACAAATGCTCTCCATTGTCCGGATTGTAGAGTCTATAGATTGGCGTATTATCTGCAGTCTCTGCCTTTGCTGTCTGTGGCAGAGCAAAGCTTGTTGCGATTACTGTTGCTGCAAGTGTTAATATTGCCACCTTTTTTAAATTCTTCATTTTTATCCTCCTCGTTTCGTTCTTAATATGAAATTTGCAAAATAAGACTAATAATTTGTCTGGTTATATACTAGATTATTTTTCGGAATGTTACAATAGCTTTTTTGCTGGGACAATTTTATAGTAGGTGTTTTTGGGGAATCGTTTAGGGATTTTTTGAGATTTTTTTTATTTTTTGTTACAGCTTATAAAAACAAGATACAGTGAGACTTTCTTGCAATTTTTTGTTACAAATAGCATATGATATATGTGAGTGTATATGTTTACTATTGATAGGTTACTTGACAACTTATTTCAAATATCATATACTACACTCAGTGATCGTTCTGTAGAAACTTGCGAAGCCTACAGGCGGGGGAGAGCCTGCGGGTCTCTCCCTCTTTTAATATAGGGAGAAGAATATGCAGACACCAAAAAAGTTTACAACTTTTGACCAACAGGCTGACTGGATTATAGATGAAAAGAAAATTATTGCTTCAAATAGAGAATATGTAAAAGAAGTATTGCATCACATAGGATATTTTCCGTTGATGGGTGGCTATAAACATTTATTTAGGGTGCCATATACTAAAAAATATAAAACAGGAACAAGTTTTGATGAGATTGTAAGCTTATATCAATTCGACGCAGAACTCAGAGAAATTTTCTTTAAATATCTGTTACAAATAGAGAGACACTTACGTTCTTTGATGTCGTATTATTTTACAGAAACATATGGAGCTGAACAAAGAGAGTACTTGAATCCGCAAAATTATAACTATACTAGACGTAATAAAACCATAATTGCAAGACTAATTGCAACACTTCAGAGGGCAACGACTACAACAGATTATACATATATAAATTATTATCGAAATACATATGGAGAGATTCCATTATGGGTATTAGCAAATGTATTGACTTTTGGTAATCTATCAAAAATGTTTCAAGTATTTCCACAGTCTTTGAAATCAAAAATATCAAAAAACTTTGAACCATTAAATCAGCATCAGGTTGAGCAGTTTTTATCTGTTCTTACAAAATATAGAAATGTTTGCGCACATGGTGAGTGTTTATTTACATACAGAACAGTAGATGCCATTGCTGATACACCATTGCATAGAAAACTTTTATTGCCAAAGCGTGGTAATCAGTATGAAAAAGGAAAGCAAGACTTATTTGCAGTTGTGATTGCATTTAGGTATCTTTTGCCTAAACAGGATTTCTTATGTTTTAAGAGAAAATTGATTAAAGAAATTAATAAGGTAAATAAATCAGTAACACATATAAGTGAAGAAGAATTACTTGAAAAGATGGGATTTCCTAAAAACTGGAAAGATATTACAAAATACAAGTTAACTGGTAGTTTAAATTAAATTTTAATAGCATATCCAGTAATTATTATTCTTCTCATTTTTTGCTTAAAATAAGAGATGGAACCCCATCTCTTATTTCGTCTCATTATAATTAGCACTTAAAAAGCGACCAAGCACTACAAATTCTCAATCTGCCAGTCGATTGGCTCAAGTCCATTCTGTGCAAGAAACTCATTACACTTACTGAAATGCTTACATCCAAAAAATCCTCTGTATGCTGACAACGGACTTGGATGCGGTGCCTTAAGTATCAAATGCTTGGGATTGGTGAGCATTGGTATCTTTGACTGGGCTGGTTTGCCCCATAGCATATACACTACTGGCTCATCCTTTTGATTTACTGCCTGTATTATGGCATCTGTGAAGTGCTCCCAGCCTCTTCCCTGATGGGAATTAGGCTCATGCGCCCTCACTGTGAGGACTGTGTTTAACATCAGCACTCCCTGGTCTGCCCATTTTTTCAGATAGCCATTGTTAGGGATATAACAGCCCAGGTCATCCTGCAGCTCCTTATAGATATTCTGCAGGGATGGTGGTATATCCTTCTGGTCTGGCAGGACAGAGAAGCTCAGTCCGTGTGCCTGATGTTCATTGTGATATGGGTCCTGTCCCAGTATGAGTACCTTCACATCCTTAAGCGGTGTTAAATGCAGTGCATTAAATATATCGTCCGCTGGTGGATAAATCACTCTGGTACTGTATTCTTCTTTTACAAATCTGTATAAATCTCTGTAGTATGGCTTATTAAATTCGTCCTTTAAAGCCAGACTCCAGTCATTTGTAAGCATTGACATATTTTATACTTCCTGTTTCTATTTGGCTTTTTAACTTTTACATATATATTTCTGCGTATCTATAACTTTTTAACTTTTATAGCATACAGTCCTGTATCTGTATAATTACCGTCTGACAGATACACCCCTGTCCGCCAGATAGTTCTTCAAATCCATTATCTCAAGCTCCTTATAATGGAACAATGATGCTGCCAGAGCCGCATCTGCATGACCATCCACCAGGGCATCATAGAAGTGCTCCTTTGTGCCTGCTCCTCCTGATGCAATAACTGGTACTGATACATTGTCTGCTATTAATCTGGTAAGCTCAATATCATAGCCTGCCTTGGTTCCATCACAGTCCATACTTGTGAGGAGGATTTCTCCTGCTCCAAGCTCGTTTGCCTTTATAGCCCACTCTATGGCATCAAGCCCCGTGTCTATCCTGCCACCATTCTTGTATACATTCCAGCCACTGCCGTCTGCCCTCCGTCTGGCATCAATAGCGACAACCACGCACTGACTGCCAAACTTATCTGCCGCATCACTTATGAGGCGAGGCGTATTAATCGCAGATGAATTAATCGAAATCTTGTCAGCGCCCTCTCTGAGCAATGCCTTAAAATCGTCTACTGTGCGGATTCCGCCACCCACAGTAAAGGGTATAAACACCTTTTCTGCCACCTTGCGAACCATATCCACAACAGTCCCTCTGTTATCGCTGGATGCTGTAATATCAAGGAATACCACCTCGTCAGCTCCAGCCTTGTCATAGGCTGCCGCAATTTCAACAGGGTCTCCTGCATCTCTCAAATTCACAAAATTGACACCCTTTACAACTCTTCCCTTATTAACATCAAGACATGGGATAATTCTCTTTGTAAACACTATCTCTTACCTCCTGGAATTGCTGCAAAGTTTTTAAGTATCTGAAGTCCTACCGTACTGCTCTTCTCAGGGTGGAACTGGCAGGCAAAGATATTGTCCTTTTCCACAGATGCATGTATGCAGGTGCTGTAATCGGTAACTGCCCTTACTATACTCTCGTCCTTTGCCTTAAGATAATAGGAATGTACAAAATACACATATGGATTCTGTGGCATACCCCTAAAGAGTCTTCCATCATTTATAAGCTCAAGGGAATTCCATCCGATATGAGGTATCTTAAGTCCCTCCTTATCTGGGATTCTTAAAATATCACCCTCTAAGATGTGAAGTCCTTCCACACCTGAGCTTTCATCACTTCCATCAAATAACAGCTGCAATCCAAGACAAATGCCAAGAAATGGTATGCCACTATCGCATACCTCGTGGATTACCTTGTCAAGCTCATACTTTTTGAGCTGCCCCATGGCATCGCCAAAGGCTCCAACTCCCGGTAAAATCACTCTATCGGCAGCCAGTATCTCATGCCTGTCTCTTGTGATCAGGCACTGCTCTCCAAGTGAAAGCAGTGCCTTTTCCACACTCTTTAAATTTCCTGCATTGTAATCGATTATCGCTATCATAACATCCTACTCCAAGCCCAGTTCACGTAGTTTCCCATATAATTCTGTTGTATACTTTGTCCTGCTTCCAGCATTGTATATCTCTAAAGCCTCATCAAATGACATGCCGTACTCACTGGATAAGCTCTGCTCTATACATGCACGAAGCCCATCAAGCTCCTTCACGCAGTCATTTTCCTCTGCTGCATCTGCATTAAGCTCGCATCTTCCAGCCGCACAGACAAGGGCATCAAGCGCCTCCTTCTCTGAGCCATAATCGTGAAAAATCTCATATGAATCATACTTTGATGACACTGCTGAAAGCACCTTAAGCTTGTTGTATAAGACTTCATCATCTGCACTCAGCTTTAATCCATCCAGATAGTTATATGCCTCTGCATACATATGTACATCATCTGCATCTGGTGTTCCCGAAGCAACCGCAGCCATGGCTATATTATAATATCTTGTAGCTGTGGACACATTGTTGCCCTTGTTCAGCAGATTGGTACCAAGCAGCACAAGCACTGTCATACTGATAACCATCACAAAAATCATGATAACTGGTGCCTTTGGCAATGGAGGAGTGTTATCCACCTCTTTTGGTGGCTTCTCCTTCTTAGGCTTTGGCTCCTTGACCTTCTTAGGCTTCTTTTCCTTTTTAGGCTTTTCCTTCTTTTCTTTCTTCTTTTTCTTCTTGCCCTTTTCTGCCTTGTCATCCGCCTCAAGCTCAGCTAATATCTGGGCATTTTCGCTCGCCAAAGCTCCAGCTGTATTATCATCAGGTATAATCAAATCAACAGCTTCCTCTTCCTCATCATCACCGAAGAGTATGCGTTTAAGCTTGTCAATAAAGCTTTCCCCTGATTTTTTCTCTTTCTTTTTCTTCTTGCCCTTTTTGCCTTTTCCCTTGGTGTCATCAGAATCATCATCCACTCCCAACGCCTCGTTCACAGTGTCCTCTATCGACTTTTCCTGACTGTCCATCTCCTTTTCAGCAAAATCATCAAAGACATTATTGTCGTCCTCTGCAACAGCCTCCTCATTACCTGAAAGCATATCTCCTATATCAGAAAGCTCTGAGTCTCCACCTAAAATATCAAGCAGGTCTCCATCCATGGAACCCGACAGGTCTGGCTCCTCACCATCCTCTGTGATTGTTGAATCAAACTCTGACACCGCACTTGACAAATCGCCAAAATCATCTTCATCCTCTGACAAATCAGGCTCTGGCTTCTCCTCAGGTTTTTTCTCTGCCTTGCCCATGGCCTCAGCCTCATCATACTGCTCCAGGATATCCTCTAGTGGAACCACATCCTCCATATCATCCGGCATATGCATAATAGGCTCCTTTGCTGCAGCCTTCTGTGGCTTATCATCATCAAAGTCAAACTCATTGATAAATTCAGAATACTTTTCTGACTCCAGTTCACTCTCAAACTGGCGCAAAAAATCATTTGATGCATCATTATCTGTGTCATCAAATATTGTATCAACCTCTGATTTGGTCTCTATGTTTTTTAATAAATTATCAAGATAATCTTCTGAAATCTTGTTATCTCCCATTGTATTTCTCCATAACCATACATATTGCTTACTAAAGCACATTAAGGGATGCAGCATATTGCCACATCCCTTAGACTTTTACTTATTATCTGGTAACAAGTTTATCAATTGCTTCAACGAGTTGTCCAATCTCTGGTTTTGTAAGCTGTGCATCTGCACCTAACTGCTCACCTTTTCTACGCATTTCCTCATTTACAAGTGATGAGAAAATAACAAGTGGTATGTGCTTAATAACGTCGTCGCTCTTTGCAAGTTTTGTAAGTCTGTGTCCATCCATCTGCGGCATCTCAATATCAGTAATGATACACTGAACATTTTCCTCCACTGTACCAGCCTCTTTAAATTCACACAGCTTGTCCCACGCTTCCTGACCGTTTGTAGTAACAATGGTCTTTGTATATCCTGACTTGTGCAGGCAGTCTGTGATAAGCTTGCTAAGCAGTGGTGAATCCTCAGCAATTAAGATGTTGTACGAACCTCTGTCTACATTCTCATCCATATTATCCACATCAGAAACTTTAAGACCTGTCTCAGGACTGATTCCAGCTACGATTGACTCAAAATCAAGAATGACAACCAATTTGTTCTCCATCTTGATAACACCTGTTGCTGTAGCTCCGTCCTTGCCGTTTAAGGTTGAATCCGGCTTAATAATAGCTTCCCAGGAAACTCTATGTATACCAATTACTTCATCAACATGGAAAGCTACATCCAGCTTATTGAAGTTAGTAATAATAAACAGTCCCTTTTCGCCTGTGTCTGGCAGTCCAAGACATCTCTTTAAGTTTACCACAGTAATCATTGTATCACGTGGCATGAAAATTCCCTCTACGCTAGGGTGTGTGTGTGGAACAGGTGTTACAGGCATATACTGTAATATTTCACGAATCTTTGCAACATTGATTCCGTAATGATTGTCACCCAAGGTGAATTCCAGCACCTCTAACTCATTTGTTCCTGACTCTAAAAGAATATTGGTATCCATATAATTCCTCCCCGAACTATAATTATTAATTAAATTATATCATAATGTTTAAATTTTTGTTCATTTTTTTGTTAATTTTGCAAATTCACAGAATATGTACCATCCTGCTCATCAATATACAACTGAGGGCTTACCGAACTCTCATCAGTGTCATCCTTTACTGAGAATAACAATACAAGTCCTACACTGTCCCCTGCTTCAACGGTTCCCTCGTAAGTCGCCAGACTATAGGTCAGGAAATTCTGCTCCGCTGTAATCTGATTCCCACCGTCTATCTCCATTGAGAACTTAGGTGCTTCTGAGAATAAATCCAGCTCACAGGCTCCATCACTGCTGTTTGTAAGTGTAAAATTCATAATCAGATATGAATATCCACTGTCAGCTTCCAACGCATAGTAGCTGCCCTCCTTATATGAAGGTGCTATCGAAAATCCATCGTATGTGACATCTATCCCCTCTGGAAGGTTTAACGCCTGTGCCAGACTAAGGGTCTGCACACTGTCTGCTCCATCAGAAGTGGCTTCTGTATCTGATGCCACAGCCTCCTCAGCACTCTCAGTGTCCTCTTCCTGTATCTCAGGCACGACTGAATTCATTCCATCTCTCTGAAATGAATTATACTTAGATATCACATAGGCAGAATAATTTGCAATTATTGCTTCTTCATTTTCTGTCAGTTCATACAGAGGTGTTCCACAGCCTGTAAAGGACGTAACAGTTGCAAATAAAACAGCAAATGTTAAAAAACGTTTCTTCTTCATGTCTCTCCCCTATGACTTTTATCCTATTTAATTCATGGTAGCACATTTGAAATATCTTTACAATATCAAATTAAGGAGTTTTAGCTATTAGTTTCCAGTTCCATCCAAAACTCTACCCCATTATCACGGTTGACCACTCCACATTGCTGGTGCAGTGAGTCCATTATAGCCTTGACAATAGACAAGCCTATTCCACTGCCGCCGTACTCTCTGGTTCTGGCTTTATCCACCTTGTAGAACTTAATCCAGACCTTATCCAGCTCATCCTCTGGTATCCTGTCTCCTGTATTAAAGACCTTTGTCCTCAATACCCCATCACGTTTTTCAAAGGATACCTCTATCAGCTTTTCATTTTTAGCATAATGGATTGCATTGCTCAGATAATTTGTGATAACTTCCTCTATTTCAAATTCGTCTCCCCATACATATATCGGTTCATTCTGGTCAAACTTTATGGTTATACCGTTTTGTTCCATCAGCAGTGAGGATGACGCAATCACGCCTTTTACCAGCTCTGTCATGTCAAATCTGCTTATTTCCACCACATCATTGCCAAACTCCAGCTGGTTTAAGGTCAGAAGCTTTTTGACCATGGTGTTCATCTTGTCTGACTCATCCATAATTACCTCACAATAGTAATTACGGCTTTCCTCATCATCCATGATGCCCTCCTTGAGTCCCTCTGCATATCCGGATATAAGGGCAAGAGGAGTCTTTAGTTCATGAGATACATTTGAGAGAAATTCCTTTCTCATCTCATCTATCTCTTCCTTTTTCTTTATATCCTGCTCCAGCTCTATATTTGCCGCTTTAAGCTCAGAAATAGTCTCTTCCAGTGCCTCAGACAAAGCATTCATATGCTGTCCCAGCTCTGCTATCTCCATGCTGTCATTGTTGTGAGGGATATACTTAGCCTCAAATTCCAGCTCTGACATCTTTTTTGAGATTTCCGTCATCTCTCTTATAGGTCTTGAAATTGTCCTTGACACAAAGATTATTATTATAAGACATACAAAAGTAGAGAAGAGTCCCACCAGCTGCAAAAACTTATTGGTTATATCTGCGCTCTCCCTGATGCTCTCTAAGGCAGACCTCATAAATATAATGCTGCCATCGGACAAAAAGCCCCAGAAAATCAGGTATTCCTCACCGAGTCTCGCATCCACCTTCTTGGCAAGCACATAATTGTCTGTGACCTTGATTTCCTCATAATTGACATTGCTGCCGCCACCTAATACCTCTGTCAGCTGCATCTGAAGCAGCTGGATATCATTTACTGACGACCTTATAATCTCATGGTTCTGTCCTACGATAATAGTGCTTATATTTCCGTTTGAGCATATCTTTTCAAATGTAATGTCAAAGGACTCATCCGAAAGCTCTCCATCCTCAGCAGCCTCATTTATGGTATCAAAGCCTGTGAGTATCTGCTTCTGCTTATTGTATATGTAATATTTTTCAAGAAATGTATTATTGATGAACCAGCCCAGTCCTATTGTTCCTACTACAATCAAAAGCATGGTTATTAAAAGCTTCACCGATATGGAAAGCTTCTTTTTTCTGGCTGGCTCTGGCTTTTTAGCTGCACTCAAATTTGTATCCCATGCCCCATATTGTTTTGATATAGTCACCTTTTTCTCCCATCTTACTTCTTAGCTTTTTTACATGAGTATCAATCGTTCTGGCATCACCGAAATAGTCATAATCCCAGACACTGTCAAGTATTTTTTCTCTGGATAAAGCTATGCCTGCATTTTCCATAAAGTAATCTAAGAGTTCAAATTCCTTGTAGCTTAACTCAATCTGTTTTCCATCGATGGCTACTGTATGGGCATTTTTATCCATGACAATGCCGCCCATCTGGATTAGCAGGGCTTCATTACCTATTTTATTGGTTCTCCTGAGCAATGCTCCTACTCTTGCCACAAGAATCTTTGGTGAAAATGGCTTTGATATGTATTCATCTGCTCCTATCTCAAAGCCGCCCAGCTCATCACTCTCTGAGCTCTTGGCAGTGAGCATTATAATAGGCACCTTTGATGTCTCCCTGATTTCCTTACACACATCCCAGCCATTTATCTTTGGCATCATGACATCAAGAATAAGCAGGGCTATATCCTTTTCCCTGTAAAAAATATCCAGTGCTTCCTCACCGTCACCTGCTTCAAGCACCTCATAGTTTTCCCTTATGAGGAAATCCTTTACAAGCTTTCTCATTCTGCTCTCATCATCGACTACAAGTATTTTTATCTTGTCCATCTGATTATTCCACTCCTTCGTCAATTCCAAGCTCAGCTTCCTTTTCCTGTATCGCTGCTTCCCTGTCGTTTAACTGAGATTCCCATGACTCATATTTATCAATCAGGGAATTTTCGTAATTTATAATATTTGTATTATTTTCCGACAGATAACTAATCAGAAACATGCCAACGATTACCACGCATAAAGCGACATTTATCCATAAAGAGACTGTGTATTTTTTATTTTTTACCGGCTTCTTAGGAGTATCACTTTTGTACCATGCCGAGCACATATTGCCCGGAATAGGTCTGATAAACTGACCATCAATATCCGTAGACATGGTCAGAAACTCCTGCAGCTCAACTAAAAATGCCATGCCCACAGGTGTTGACAGCATTTCGTCCTGAATCAGCTTATTGTACAGCTTAAGTACAACCTCCGGGTCATCCATTTTCGTATTCTCTTTAATATATTTTATTCCATCCGCTTCCTTTTGCGCTCTCGCCGCTTGCTTCTCTGATTCAAAATAAAATCCTTCAACAGTTTCCATATCTACCTCGAAGTCCTCTGATTAATCATACTCGCCAAATATCCTGCACCAAATCCATTATCTATGTTGACTACAGACACTCCGCTTGCGCAGGAATTAAGCATTGAAAGCAGCGCTGCAAGACCTCCGAATGCTGCGCCATATCCTACACTTGTCGGAACCGCTATAACAGGACAGTCCACCATGCCGCCTATGACAGAGGCAAGTGCGCCTTCCATGCCAGCTATAGCAATCACAACATTTGCATCTATAAGATACTGCGAATTTGCGAACAATCTGTGAACACCAGCCACACCCACATCATATAGTCTGAAAACCCTATTGCCTAAGACCTCAGCTGTGATTGCAGCCTCCTCGGCTACCCTGTAGTCGCTTGTTCCACCAGTTGCAATTACTATTGTCTCCTGGTTCTTTGGCTCTGGTATCTGTCCCACAATGCCAATCTCTGCGGCTTCCCTGTAGTCCAAATCAACAGTTTTGCTGACATAATCAGCTTTTTCTCTGGACAGTCTTGTTATAAGAATAGTCTCCTGCCCATTTTTTAACATTTCTTTAACGATTTTCTCTATCTGTTCGGCGGTTTTGCCTGCGCCATATATCACTTCTGCAATTCCCTGACGCAGCTCACGCTGGGTATCAACCTTGGCAAAGCCCAGGTCGCTGAATGGCTCAAGCTTTATCCTTGCCACTGCTTCATCCACAGAAAGTCCGCCGTTTTTTACTTCTTCAAGAATTTTTTCCAATTCTTCTTTTTTCATTTACTTGTCCTTCTCAACTATTTCTCCTGACCTGTATGCACTTATAAGCATTTTAAGGTCATTTATCTTGAGACGAATCTTCTCTCCAACATCTGTGTCACCTACCAGAATACGCTTGTCCATGTATTCCACAGCTTCACGCTTTGATACTATGTCCCTCTCTTCCCTCACCGCAGTCTCTGGTGACTCAAAGGGTTCGTGGGCTGTAAGGGTCAGTCCATAGGAGTTAAATATCAGCGTATAGCCTGCTATTCCAGTCCTGCTCCTGTATGCCTTTGAAAAACCTCCGTCTATAACAATCACCTTGCCATTACACTTTACAGGGCTTTCCCCTCTCATTCTGTGTACAGGCACATGACCGTTTATGATATGGCAGTTTTCGCCTGAAAGTCCAAACTCTGCCAGTATCTTATCTGCTATCTCAGGCTTATTGATAAGCTCATAATAGCAGTTCTTTGTCTCAACCTTTAAATCCTCTTCCTCCAGAAAATATCGCTCAAAGGTTGCCATTTTCTTACGTCCATAGAGCGGAGAATAAGGAGCAGTCCAGATATACCACATGATGTCTGCGCCCTTTTCCTGTTCCTCCTTGTCTGTGGAGAAAAATGCCTTTCTGACATATGACTCAAGCACATCAAAAAGTGCCTTTCCGCTGTATTCCCTGCCATAGACATTTACCTTTGCAAAGCTTCCATCCTCCATCATAGGTATGCAGCCGTGGAAAAGCAGATTGCCATTGTACACCTTGTGCATACCGCCCTTTTTGAGTAAGAGCTGTACATGGGTCTGAAGCTTCTCACAGTGCAAAAATGAAGACCTGAGCCTCATCATAATCTCATGCTCTTCATCAGTGAGCTTATATGGGTCCTGTGGGTCTATTGTAGGGAAACACATATCAAGCATACGATAGTTTTTGCCATCTATCTCAACTGTTCCCTTGTCATAGTCAATATGCTCAAGTAAGAGCCTGTCCCTCATGCCATATTCAGGATGCTTTTTGATAAGCTGACCCTCCAGTTTAAATCTGATTATGGCTATTGCCTTGTGCATCTTTCTGGTCATCTCATTTTCTTCAAAATTTGTGCCGCTAGGTGTTCCCTTAAGCACAAATCTCTCGCAAGGGTCGTCTGCATATACTCTCATGGCAAAGGTTGCCAGAGGCAGCATATTGATTCCGTAGCCCTCCTCCAAAAGGTCTATATTGCCGTATCTGATGCTGTTTCTTATAACTGTAGCCACACATGCCAGATTGCCTGCTGCTGCTCCCATCCATATGATATCGTGATTTCCCCACTGTATATCAAGTGAGTGATACTTGCACAGCTTATCCATGATAAGATGTGAGCCTGCGCCTCTGTCATATATGTCACCAAGCACATGCAGATGGTCTACTACAAGCTGCTGGATAAGCTCGCACAGCACTACAATAAGCTGTTCTGCCTGTCCCAGCTCCACAACTGTATTTACGATAGCCTCATAGTAGGCTTCCTTGTTTAAGACCTCTGGTTTTTCTGTTATAAGCTCTTCAATTACATAGGCGTAATCCTCTGGCAGGGCTTTCCTGACCTTTGACCTGGTGTACTTTGAAGATACTGTCTTGCATACCTCTATGAGACGGTAAAGTGTGACCTTGTACCACAAATCCATATCGTTTTCTGTCTGCTTGATTAACTCCATCTTTTTCTTAGGATAATATATGAGAGTGGCAAGTCCAGCCTTGTCGCTGTCGCTTAATGCCATTCCGAATACATCCTCTATCTTCTTTCGCACCGCTCCTGAACCATTTTTAAGCACATGTGAAAATGCGTCATATTCTCCATGTATATCTGACAGGAAATGCTCTGTGCCCTTTGGCAGGTTTACAATAGCCTGTAAGTTTATAATCTCCGCCGCAGCCTTGTTAATTGTCGGGTACATTTCCGACAGCTGCTCCATATAATGCAAATGTTCTCTATCCAAAACACTATCCCCCCTGTAATTTCAGACTTCAAAATATTCATCCATAACTTTTCTGATTTCCTTGTCAAGCTTTGCGTCTGTATAAACGCATTTCATTATAGCCCGCTTTATAGGATTTTCAAAATTTGTACCAGCACATTTGTTCATTACATCCCTGAGTGTGAGCTGCACAAGCTCTCCTTTTCCAGTAGTCTTATCGTCAACCACTGCCTCATACACCTTTTTGTTGTAATTTCTGCTGACTACATCATATTCAACTATGGCATAATCCCTCCATTCAGAATATGTCATCGTATCACCTCCAGTATACACCATTATGCTTAGCGAAGGAACCCATTTACAATCTGTTCTTCTGCTTCCTGTTCTGTAAGTCCAAGTGACATAAGCTTTATAAGCTGTTCACCTGCGATTTTTCCGATTGCCGCCTCATGGATGAGGGCAGCGTCCACATCATTTGCATCAAGCTTTGGAATTGCCACTACATGAGCCTTATCCATGATAATGGCATCGCACTCTGCATGTCCATGACATTCTGTGTTGCCTATGATGCTCGCCTCAAATATCTGCTCTGATGTATCCTTTGCAACAGATCTTGATATAACATCTGTGCTGGATTTTTTACCATTTAAGTATACATCATAAGTGCTTGTCGCCTTCTGCTCTCCATGGGTCATAAGACGTTCCCTTACTATAAGTGTAGCACCATCCTTGAGTTCTGCAACAGTCTTTCTATATGTTGAGTCTACACCTTTTATCTGTACCATTTCCATCTCAACATGACTGCCAGCCTCCTGGTATACCTCTGTGACGGGATTAAGTATTCTCTTACCCTTGCCGTCACCCTCTCCGTAGTGCTTTTCCACATATACTACACGGGAATTTTTCCCTACGAAAAATCTGTGGACTCCGTCATGCTGTGAGTCCTGGTCTCCACAATTGTGTATGCCACAGCCAGCCACGATGACAACATCACAGTCCTCGCCTATATAAAAGTCATTGTATACAACTTCCTTAAGTCCCGATTCACTAATTACAACAGGGATATGCACGCTCTCGTTTTTTGTGCCGTCCTTTATCCTTATGTCGATTCCGCTCTTATCCTCTTTTGAGGTAATATCAATATTAGCAGTGGTGTTTCTGCCTGCCATCTGGCTGTTTGCACGGATATTATAGGCTCCCTCTGGCACCTTATGGAGGTCAGCAACCTCCTCCAAAATCTTTTTCTGAATATTGTCTAACATCTGAATTCCTCCTAAGAAAGTTTGTTGCAAGCCACTGGTACTGCTGATGATGTGCCAAGCAGGGTCGGTAAGATTTCATCCTTTGGACCTTTTTTCTTTACCCTGCCATCCTGAATGACAACTATTTCATCAGCTATATTAAGGATTCGCTCCTGATGTGAAATAATCAGTACTGTGCCATTTATATTTTCTCTTATATTTTCAAATACCTTGATAAGATTCTGGAAGCTCCACAAATCGATTCCTGCCTCTGGCTCATCAAAAATAGAAAGCTTGGTGCCCCTTGCGAGTACTGTTGCAATCTCGATACGCTTAAGCTCGCCGCCTGAGAGACTGGCATTTACCTCTCTCTCAATATATTCTCTGGCACAGAGTCCTACCTTTGACAGATACTCACATGCCTCATCATTTGTTATCTCCCTGCCTGCTGCAAGTCTTAACAGATCAATGACCTTGATTCCCTTAAAGTGAACAGGCTGCTGGAAGGCAAAGCTTATGCCCTTATTGGCTCTCTCTGTGATGCTTTCTGCTGTGATGTCCTCTCCGTCTAAAATAATCTGGCCGTCAGAGACTCTGTTTATGCCCATTATAACCTTTGCAAGAGTAGATTTTCCACCACCATTTGGTCCTGTTATAACAACAAACCTGCCATCATCTATCTCAAGATTTAATCCGTCAATAATAGTTTTTTTCTCTCCGCTTTCTTCTGTAACTGTGTAGTTAATATTCTTTAGCTCTAACATTTATCCTCCTTTTTGCTATACATTCTTCCCACATGCACAGCATCCGCCCTGTCCGTCACAAATCTCATAGTTGCCTCCGCTAATCTGAAGCTCATAGCCATATACCAGACATTTTGCTGTCTTGGTTCTGGCACTGTTATAGATAGCCTGTGCGGTTGTCCTGGCTACATTCATTCTGAGGGCACATTCCTCCTGGGAAATCCCCTCTATATCAATGAGACGTATTGCCTCCAACTCATCTACCGACATAGTAATAATTTCTCTCTGTGTCTTCTTATCCTCTGGTCCGAACTCCTTTATTGCCGGTTCTTCACATATACGTCTTGGTTTAATTGGTCTTGGCAATTTCATCCCTCCTTTATCGGCATATGCCATTTTTCCTTTACAGTATAGCATCCATTCTATTCATGTCAACTTATGTGTCTAAATACATAAAAACAACAGGGGATTAAAGATGTAACTCTAAGCCCCTGTTAATTCACATGTACCTGTTAGTCAAGCTGATTGATTGTATCAACAGCCAGTTTATATTCTTTTTTAAGTTCATCAAGACGATTGCCCATATCATGCTCCTGTCTGTCCCTGTATAGCTCTGTAATATCACTCGCTACAGTAAAAATTCTCGAAAGTGACAGGTTTGCCGCAACTCCCTTTAAGGTGTGGGCAGAAGAAAATATCCCCTCAATGTCGCCTGCCTCATAAGCTGTAAGCAGATTCTCATAGCTCTTGTCAGCCTCAAACTTTTTTAAAAATCTGGCAGCAAGATCCTCCTTTACCAGACGAGCCATGGCGTCATTGTAATCACCAACTATATCGTAACACTCTTTAACTGTCATATTATATCCTCCAATTAGTAATATTGTACTATTTCCTCAGACACTTCGCAAGTATTAATATTACCATTTATGGCGACAGCTATAATATATTGGGAATCCTCCAGCTCAATATGCCTCACATCACTGTCTGTCTCTGAATAATCGCACTTTATACCAGCATAGCCACCAAGCCCGGCGCCACTGAGCTTAAGCCTCGCCTCACAGGCAGTCCAGTGCCTGGCAAATAATATACCAGCAGCCTTCTCATCTCTCTCCATCTCCAAAGCAATAGCCTCATAAACATCCCTGGGAAAAAGCCTCTTTGCAACAGAAAGCCTGACCCTGTCAGTCCGCTCAATATCCACTCCGACAGCCTCCACATCCTTGTCTGCCACAGCCAGCACCACAAAATGCCCACTGTGGGACAAATTAAAAGCCACGTCCCCCAAAACAAGCTCTGGCTTGCCATGCTCACCAAGCCTAAGTTCATCATCCTCATGCACACCAAGGCATCTGCTAAGCAAGATTCCCGCAGCCAGCTCCTGTAAGCTGCCAGTCAGGTTGCCAGCCTCCTTGAGTCTGCTGTATTTTCTGGCATATACTGGAGCAATCTCATCAAGTATTGCATTTAGAGTCTCTGGCTTTAGATTATTAAGTTGGTCTGTATCGAAAATATATACGTTTATACCACACATTGATTATTTGCTACTCCACTATTAATTATTTCAAAATGATAATTGTTTGTTTATTACTTTTCAGCTTTAAATACTTCTGCATCACTAATTACTGTATCAGTTTAAATTGCTTACCATATATCCACATCCCCACCATGCCTCTTCAGGCAGCTTCGCAGAAGCCTGCCGCCCAACACGCTGGAGGCTTGCCATAAGACTTCCCACTCACAACCTAAAGCAAATCGGATGGCGTACAGTTGTTTTGCAGAACAAAATATGAACTGCACCGAGGTTCCATAATCCCCGCAACGGCTATACCCCCAAAAAGCGGTAAACCCTATCTGCGATTAAGTCTCGGTGCTGACTTCATATTTTTTCGGCAAAATACACTGTACGCCATCCGATTCTTCACAGCCCCCAAGTGGGAAGTCGCCCCCAACACCTCCAGCGTCCCAGCCGTCCTAAGCTGCCATGCGCACAACTTTATATCGTGAAATAATCAATACTACCCACCAGCTTATCCGCAATCTCCTGCAGCTGCTCTGCACTCATATACACCTGCTGGAAGGTGTTCACAACCATCTCAGTCTCCTCATAGGTCTCTCTCGTACCAGACTCATTGTCCTGAGCAATAACAGACAAGTCCTCCACAGCCTGCAGCACTTCATTTCGTGTACTTGCCAGATTTTCAGTTCTGTCCTTTATCTGCTTTATGCTCTGCATAGAATTTCTGATTTGTGCAATAACTTCCTCCACAACTCTCTGGGTCTCAAGCATGCTCTCGCTCTGGCTTGTGATAACCTGCTGCATCTGCTGCATGATTTCAACTGCCTTGGTAGAATCGTCATTTAATATCTTTGCAGTCTCCTCAATCTCCTTGCTGGACTGGTTTGACTGCTCTGAAAGCTGCTTAATCTGTCCTGCTACAACTGCAAAGCCCTTGCCGCTCTCGCCAGCTCTCGCAGCCTCAATTGAAGCATTCAGGCTTAAGAGGTTGGTCTCCTCCGCAATAGAAGTGATAAACTCTGTAGCCGCCTGTATCTTCTTTACAGACTCATTTGTCCTGTTAGTCTGCTCCTGCACCTCACGAATGGTCTGCTCAACCTGCTCATTAATACTCTGTAGATTTGTGAGGGTTTCTGATGCCTTCTCACTGGACTGCTGCATTGACAGGGCATTTTCATCCAAAGCCTTAACCTCTGCCGTGGTCTCTGTAATATTTTCTCCCATAAGACGCATATGTTCAGAGGTACTCTTTGAATTTCTAGCCTGCTCTGTAGAGTTTTCAACCACATGATTTACTGCGGTTCTTACACTTTCCATCGTGCCACTGGTGTCATCTGCCGCTGACTGCAAGAGCCTTGAGGCCTCCACCAGAGTTCTTGCATTCTGGTTAATCTCCCTGATTGTTGACTGCATGGCATCACGCAGTGTAATCGTAACCTTTGACAGCTCTCCGATTTCATCCTTCTGATTTAAGAGCTTATCATCTACCCAGACTGTCAGATCACCATCTGCAATCTTTCCTACTGCTTCAATACTGGTCTTTATATTCTTACTCATGGCAGATGCAAAACGCATGCCGATAATAATACATACCGCCATTATGACAAGCACAGCCAGTGTAAGTGATAAAAGTATCTGGTTCATTACGGCATCCTTTTCCTGCTTGTTAGTTCCAACAAACACCATGCCGATAATCTCACTTGTGCTGCCGTTCTGGTAAACAGGCATAAAATAACCATAATTTAAGGTACCCTCAATAGATACTGCCTGGCTGAAGTATTCCTCGCCGCCGTTTAACACTTTTTCAACAATCTTATCTCCTGCCCTTGAGTTTAAGATACGATTGCCATTTTCATCTACAGCGGATGTCATGATTCTCTTATCGCCGTAAAAAAATGTAACATCCATGCCACTGTTGCTCTTGATACGATCCACAAGGTTCTCTGATTTTGAGATATTATAACTGCCCTTCCAGATGTCTCCGTTTGTAGTTTCCAGATAATCTCCAGTATTCTGGTCATAGGCTGCAAGGGTTGCTGCCGCAGTTCCCTTTAAAGCATCCTGTATTTCATCAAGCATGGAATTTTTAACCATGGTGGTAGAAAATGCAAGTGAAATAAGCCCAAGCACAAGCACCGGTACAATTGTAATCGCAAGGATTTTTTTCTTAATATTCATGCCGCCCTCCTATTCCACTACGCTTACGGTCTTAAAATACCAGTTTATACCGCCAGTAATAGTTGCATCATCCAGTGTCTTTCCTTCTTCTCCCACAGTCTCCCCTGTGTTGGTCTCTATCACGCCGTCAAAGACTCCGTTTTCTCCTGACAAAATCTGCGCCTTGGCTTCATCCACCTTTTCCTGGGTTCCATCTGCGCAGAAGTCTGCAAGAGCTGTGATTCCCACCAGATTTTCAGTCATGCCGCCATAATAGTTGCTGCCATCCCATGTGCCATCAATCACGCTCTGGACTGCTGTGGTATAGTAAGCACTCCAGTTCCATATAACACTGCACAGGCAGGCATCTGGAGCATTTTTGCTCATGTCTGAATTGTAGCCGATACTGTAGGCACCATACTCCTCAGCCAGAGTCTGCGGGTACTCTGTATCACAATGCTGGGCAATCACGTCACAGCCCATGTCCAGAAGAGTCTGGGCTGCTGCCTTTTCTCCGTCAGGGTCATACCAGCTGTTTGTCACCTTAACATATACCCTCGCATCAGGATTAACAGAATAAATACCCAGCGCAAAGGCATCTATTCCGCCTGTCACCTCTGAATTAGAGGAATCCATGGCTGCAACATAGCCGATTTTATCTGTGCTTGTATTCATGCCAGCCACAATACCGCTCAGGTACCTTGCCTGATAGATTCTGCCAAAGTAATTATTAAAATTCTTGCCATTACTCATGTAGCCTGTGCCATGAGAGAAATATATATCAGGATATTCCTCTGCCATCTCTGCGGTGGTCTCCATGTAACCCCAGCTTGTAGTAAATATAATATTGCAGCCCTCGTCGATACACTCCTGTATGGCTTGTCTGGTTGCATCTGCATCCGAGTCTGCTACATTGATTTTTCTCACAATCTGGTCATCAGAAAGTCCAAGATTCTGCTGCATGCCCTGAATACCCAAATCATGGGTATAGGTGTAGCCGCTACCCTCTGCCGGGTCTGACAAGTGTATTACCCCGACCTTTATCTCATCCTTTGGAATTGCTTCAGAGCTGCTGTCTGTCGATGTGTCCGCAGATACGGTCTGCTCTGTGCCTCCTTCCACGCTATTAGTTGCATAGTCATCAATCTGTGTCACTGTGCCACAGCCTGCCAAAAGAAATGCACTGAGCAGAACTGAAAGGCACTTCCCTAGTTTGCCTTTTTTCATATGAATCCTCCATATCTCCTCTGTTAGAAAATCCGTTTTCTGTTTCTTAAGTACTGCTAATTCTATTGTAATAAAATCAGGGCATTTTTCAACTTTTTTCTGACATTTTCAAGATTTTTTGATTATGGAGGGACTTCCCACTCGTAATTTTACAAAAAACCGGGTGGCATACAGTGTATTTTGCAGAAAAAATATGAAATTAGCCACGGGATTTAATCGAGGATAGGGTGTAGAAACTTGGTTTGTTGTTTCCGTTTCCAGCTTTTATGGAACCCCGTGGCAGTTCATATTTTGTTCTGCAAAACAACTGTATGTCACCCGGTTAAGTTAGGGCTTCATGTGGGAAGTCAGCTACATTTTACTTTACTATATCGTAATATGCCTTGGAAGTCAGCTTGAATATCAGGTAATAAATCATGGCAAAAATCACTCCTGTCACAACCAGGCTTATCACAAATATCATCACATTTGTCCTGAAAAGGTAGGATATCATAAGCTTTATCATTGGGAAAGCCCCTGCAAGATGGCAATAGCTCACAATGAGTGGCAGGAAAAATACGATTCTCACCTGGGATGATATGGTGTTTTTCACCTCTATCTGGCTCATTCCTACTTTTTCCATTATTGCGTAGCGTTCCCTGTCATCATAGCCCTCTGATACCTGCTTGTAGAAGATAATCATGGCTGTCACAACTAAGAACATAAATCCGCAGACCAGTCCCAAAAAGAGCAGTCCTCCATCTGCATAGTAGAAATCCATTCTTGCCTCTTCTCTTGATGTATGATTTAATCTGTCAAACTGGCCAAAAAGCTCTCTTGAATCCACTTCTTCCAAGTCTGACATAAAGTCTTCTGCAAATGTCAGCTTATCCTCCTGGGTACCGTCACAATCTACAAAATATCTCACCACAAATGAATTCGTCCAGTTCGACCAGTTGGAGGAATAGTCCTCATAGGCTTTATTTAAAACATTGTCATCTGCCACAACAACAAACATTGTATTGTCTGATATGTTCATGCTTATATAGCCGGTCTTTCTGTTATTGCTGCCACTCTTGTAGGTATCTGACTGCTTTACCTTATATTTTGTGCCACAGAAGTCTATATAATTTTCATCATAGCTTCCTGCTGCGCAGGTCACAAAGACCTCGTCCTCTGCAAGCTTTGGAACTTTTTTGTCATAATCGATACAGCTCTTTATAAAGTCTTCTCTTGTTATAAAGGTTAAATACTTTATATCTGTCGGATCAGTTTGATTATCATCTGCAAGCAGCTTTCCACCCTCGAAGCTGCCTGTAACACGAAATGACGAGTATATGAGGGTCTCACCTACTGTCAGCTTGTGAGCCACAGCCCTGTCCTCAATATAGGAAAGTGCCTCTTCATTTTTCGCAAGGGGTGCTGTAGCTGAGTATGCCTCAATCTCCATCTCTGCAGGATAGCTTATATTGACAGTGTCCTGAACGCCTGTATACAATGCTACAGTTGTGGATATAGTCACCAGCACCATGGTAGATAATACACAGACATTTGCCAGACCAACTGCATTCTGCTTCATCCTGTAAAGCATGCCTGAAACCGCTGTCATATGTCGCTTGTTGTAGTAAAACTTCTTATTTTTCTTTAACAATTTAAGTACAAAGATACTGCCTGTTGTAAACACAAGGTAGGTTCCAATAATTACAAGGATAACTGCTATAAAAAAGAAGGTTATAGCGCTGTAAGCATCAGTTATTGTAATTGACAGGTAATATCCAGCAAAAAGACAGGCAAAACCAATAATTGATAAAATGAACTTGGTCTTTGGCTCACGCTCACCTACATTTCCACCCTTTATCAGCTCCATTGTGTTTGCTTTTCTAATCTGGATGCAGTTGTGAATGAGAATCAGCAGATATAATATGCCAAAGGCTGCAATTGTAAAGTCTATGCTCTGTAGCGAAATCTCAAAGCCAAATGAGACATCCAGTTTTATGATATAAAAGAACAGGAGCATACAAAGCTTTGAAAAAACTATACCTACTATCAGTCCGCTCACAATGGAAATAAGTGCCACGATTATGCTTTCCAGTGCAAAGACCCTGCTCACATGCCTTTTTTCCATGCCCAGCATGTTGTAGACACCAAATTCTTTTTTGCGCCTCTTTATCAGGAAGCTGTTGGTGTAAAACAGGAAGATGTATGAAAAAATAAGCACTATCCAGACTCCAAGGCTCATCATTGCTTTGACTGTTCTGGCTCCATACACAGTATCAATGCCCTTGTTAAGCTGCATAAAAGACATCATGTATACAAAGGAGATAACAATTATACCCGAGATAATATATGGTATATACAAGAGCTTATTTTTCTTAATATTTGTAATCGCAAGCTTACCATATAACTTATTCATTCAAATCACCACCTGTCATAAGTAGTGTCAGGGTATCCTGAATCTTTGAATACAGCTGCTCATTGGTCATGTTGCCACGATACAGCTGGTGGTATACCTCACCGTCCTTGATAAAAAGTATACGGTTGGCATGGCTTGCAGCCTTTGTGGAATGAGTCACCATGAGAATGGTCTGTCCGCCTGCATTTATCTTGTTAAAGAGCTTTAAAAGACTGTCTGTACTCTTTGAGTCCAGGGCTCCTGTCGGCTCATCCGCAAGGATTAGCTCCGGGTTTGTAATTAGGGCTCTTGCCACCGCAGCTCTCTGCTTCTGTCCTCCCGACACCTCATATGGGTACTTTTCAAGCAAATCTGTAATCTCAAGCTTTTCTGCTATAGGAGTCAGTCTCTTTTCCATTTCCCTGTAATCAGTGCCTGCAAGCACCAGCGGCAGATAAATATTGTCACGAAGAGAAAACTGGTCAAGTAGATTAAAATCCTGAAAAACATAACCAAGATGCTCCCTGCGAAACGTAGCGATTTGTTTTTCCTTAACATCTGATAAATGCATTCCATTCAAATTCACATCCCCTGAAGTCGGACGGTCAAGCGCCGCCAAAATGTTTAGAAGAGTGGTCTTGCCTGAGCCTGACTCTCCCATGATTGCCACATACTCTCCCGATTCCACGGAGAAATTCACATCAGCTAATGCCTGAACCTGATTTCCACCAAAACGGGTAGTATATATCTTTTTCAAATTGCTTACCTCTAAAATTGCCATTGTCTTCTTCCTTTCAGCACCGCAGCTTAGGGCTGCGATTTATTTTATGGTTTGAATATACACTACCCTGATTTTGGCAGCCATTGATTTGGCTTTCGTTTATCTTACACTTTTGTAAGAAATGGAAATGCCAGGCTATTGGCTTATTCTGTGATTCGCTGCTTAGAAAAAGTTATAGTAACTTCGGTTCCGACTCCTATTTCTGATTGAATTTGTATCTTGTGTCCCAGCATCTGGGTTACACTCTTACATAGAAACAAACCGATTCCTGTTGATTTTTTGTCAACCCGTCCGTTATAGCCTGTGTAGCCACGCTCAAATACCCTCGGTAAATCCTCCGGGTTGATTCCGATTCCTTCGTCCTTTAAAGATAGATATGTATTATTCTCATCCTCATAGGCTGAGATTGTGATTGAACCCTTATTTGAGTATTTGACAGCATTTGTGATTATCTGACCCAGAACAAAACTTAACCATTTTTCATCTGTCAGAACACTTAAGACTGTCTCATCATATTTTACTGCCAGTTTTTTGGCTATAAAGAGTCTGGCATACTTTCTGATATTTTCCCGGATAACCCTGTTCAGAGGTATTTCTGCAAAGTTAAAGTCATTGGTTGTGGATTTTATCTTCTGGTACTGCAATGCCATATCCACATACTGCTCTACTGAAAAAAGCTGGTTTTGAAGCTCGCCTACCTCCTCTGTGGGCTCCATGCTCTGAAGCACCACATTCATGCCTGATATAGGAGTCTTTATCTGGTGTACCCATATGTTATAGTACTGCTCCATCTCTTTTGCCTTTTGGGCTGATATGTTTTCTGTGTCGATTCGGCTCTTTTCCTGGGCATGTATCATATCCACATATCTTTCTTCAAGTATGTCTCTGGTCTCCACATTACAGCTTTGCTCTGATACAGGCTTCTTCAAATTATCCTCTGCCTGCTTTACTCTTGCCTGATAGCGAATCAGGTCAACCGCTATAATTATTCCCAGCACAAAAAACTCTAATATTAGAAGATAAGCCAGATCATCCATACTGACCTGGCTGACTAGCATAAAGCATCCCTCTATCAAAAACATGGCTGCGATTCCTGCCATCACACCCGCATGTCTTTTCAAGTATTCCCTCAATATCATCCTAATTTGTACCCCTGT
>CAVKUD010000016.1:0-8222 GCA_963659315.1 Senegalimassilia sp.
CGGCAACAGGACGTTGCCGAGAACGAGACCTGAGCCATGGATGGCGAATGTCGAGGGATTGCGTCAAATTTCCAATACCCCAATCAGAACATTTAGAAAATCTTATGTCCGTAACTCGGCAAAAAAATCAATTTTCACGGCAGAATATCCCTCCACCACTCCCAAAGTGCCTTCGTCCCAATCCCATAAAGCAAAAAAGTGCGAGCCAACCAGCTCGCACTAAGTATGTGAAAAAATATGCAATTTATTCTCCAATGAGATAATTATATAAGCCCTCATATTTGAATTTAGACGCATTCCAAGAGAAATCATTAGCCATCCCCCTGTCAATCATCTGGTTCCACTGACGCTTGCGGTCATAATAAATATGCTTAGAGTAATTGATAATATCAAGCATCTCATCCGCATTGTAATTAGTAAATGAGAAACCATCTCCTGTATTTTCATACTCATTAAACGGCTTTACTGTGTCCTTGAGTCCACCTGTCTCCCTGACAATCGGCACTGTACCATATCTGAATGATATGAGCTGGGTAAGTCCACATGGCTCAAATCTGGATGGCATGAGGAAGGCATCTGCCGCTGCATAGAGCTTGTGAGCCAAATCATCTGAGTAACAGATATTTGCAGATACTCTGTCTGGATATTTCCAGGCATAATGTCTGAACATGTTCTCATACTGTGGCTCTCCTGTTCCGATTACAACAAGCTGTGTGTAATCGTCCACAAGTCTGTCCATGACATAATTGATGAGGTCGAGACCCTTCTGGTCTGTAAGTCTTGAGATAAGACCAATCATGTATTTTTTCTTATCAACCGCAAGTCCCAGCTCCTCCTGAAGCTTTGTCTTGTTTACAGACTTATTCTTACGGAAGTTTTCTGCATTATAATGATAATATATTTTTTCATCTGTCTCTGGATTATATGCATTATAATCGATACCATTTACTATTCCCTGCATGTCAAAATGTCTGGCAGACAGTAAGCCGTTTAAGCCCTCACCATAATAGTCTGTCTGTATCTCATTGGCATAGGTATCGCTGACTGTAGTGATATAATCGGCGTACACCAGTCCGCCCTTAAGCATATTGGCGTCCTTTTTGTACTCAAGCTTATCTGGTGTGAACAAGTCACTTGAGAAGCCTGTCAGCCCCTGCATGGTCTTTGCATCCCATATTCCCTGGAACTTGAGATTATGTATTGTGATAATTGATTTAATCCCCCAGAAGAATGAGCCTGCCGCAAATTCATTCTTTAAGTAAACTGGCACAAGTCCTGTCTCCCAATCATGGCAATGAATAATGTCAGGTCTGAAATCAATAAGTGGGAGCATTGACAACACTGCCTTATCAAAAAATACAAATTTCTCTATATCATATCTGATATCTCCATAAGGAGTGTTACATGTAAAATACTCCTGATTATCAATAAAATAATATGTCACACCATCAAGCTCATATTTTAAGACTCCGACATATTTATTCTGTATGTAATTTCCTGCACTCATATAAAAATGAGTCACATACTCAAACTGTTCTCTGTACTTTACGGGAATACAGCTATAGTTAGGTATTACCACACGTACATCCCAGTATTTCTTGTCAAATTCCTTTGGCAAGGCTCCGCATACATCTGCAAGTCCACCAGTTTTGATAAATGGTACACATTCTGAAGCAACAAACAATATCTTCTTCATAATTCCCTCCTGTTTTGGAAGTATCCACTACATGTATTTTTCTCTAAATATTGTATTATACCTACAAATAGACTATCATATATTGTCTTTTTAGTAAATATATCTGATAAAATAATTCCACTTTAGGTACAAAAAAGTTGTCACATTTCCAAAATTTAATGTAACAACTTTTGTATGCTTATATTTACTTAATCTCAAATGGAATTGATGCAAATACCTCCTGCTCCTCGTCTCGGCTTGTCACCTCTAATGTGAGGTCAGTCTGTCCCTCATTTAACACCATGATTTTATATGTTGCTGTTCCATCTTCGTTTTCATCAGCGACACCACCACTTAACCACTGTAGGTAATTGCCGTTTTCATCAACCACTGCCATTTCAGGGTCGTTATATGAATCATTGTATGGTGCTTTGCTAAAGTCAGGGGTCTCGATTGTAAGGACAAGCCCTGCCTTTGTCTTTACCACACTGCTAAGCTTCACTCCATTGTCTTCCTTGTTAAGGTCGTAGCTTACATTTTCTGAGCGGTCAACTGTAACAGGAAATTTAAGAGACCAGTCCCCGTCCACGGAAGCTGTGCTCACATAATCACCATTGTCATCCCACTCATCATCCTTGTAGCCTGTCAGATTAGTTATGACATAATCTATTTCCAGAGAATCTGCCTTTGAATAATCCTCTATATCTGGCTCACTGCCAAAGCCGATTAAGTCTATCTCTCCTGACTTGACATAGCTTCCGTCAGATGCCCTCTCAAAGCCCATCATGACGCCGCCAGCCTCATTTCCGTTTACTGTAAGGGCTTCTCCTCCCTTTTCTGCGGTTATAAAATCTGCCTGATTTAAACCCTCATCATCTGTCTGCAGGACTGCGGTGTAGTAGATTACATAGCCGTCACAATATATATCTGAAATTGATACAGTGACTCCGCCTGACTCAGCGCTGGTATTATATTCATCAGCCTTCTGGCTCTTTGCCACTTCCTCCTCTGCTGTGAGTGAATTCTGGGCTACAGTCTTATATATATTTGCCTCATTTTCATCCTTGGTACCTATTTTATTTTCAATCAGCTTTCCTATAGTGTTGCTGTATACCACATCTGCCAGCGCAGGATTGGTAAAGCCTACTGCTCCGATTACAACTGCGCAGGCTGCCGCTGCGGCTGCAACTGCTTTTCCTCTGCCTTTTTTCTTATTTTTCATCTCAAGTGCCCTCACCTTTCTCAATACCCTCTGTTTACTGCGTGCCTTGTCAAAATCACTAAATTCTGTCTGCTCATATTCGTCTTCATTTATCACTACATCATTTACAAGCTCATAAATATTCTTCTCCATGCTCATGCCCCTCTCTCTGCCAATATGTTTTCACGAATTTTCTTCTTTCCCCGAGATAACCTGTTGTATATGACCTCCTGCTTCATCCCTGTCTCAAGGCTCAGCTCTGCAATACTTTTTTCCTCCACATAGAGCTTATAAAACAATTCTCTGTCTCTGGGCTTTAAACAGGACAGCATCTGCATGACCTCCCGTGATATTTCATTATCCAGCATATCTGAAAGAGCCTTATCCTCATGCACTATCACCGTATCCTCAATATCTACTGTCTGAAGTTCTCTCTGATAGCTCCTCAGATAGTCAATCGCCTGATACTTTGCCACCGCTGCCGCCCAGTTCCTAAAGCTGTTTTTAGTCTCATCAAAGCTCTCTATATTCTGCCACAGCTTTAAGAGCACATCATCGAAACATTCCTCCTGCCGCTCTGGCAGATAAAAGAGATGCTTGCGTATTACTGACATCAGTAACCCTCCATACTCATCAATCACATAAGCAAGTGCTTTTTCATTATGAAGCTTTAGCTGCTTTATATAATTTTTTTCTCCTATTTTCATAATTTCTCCATCCTTCCCTGGATGCATCCGGGATGTTTTGTAATTACACTTTATACTACGGATTTTATAAAGACAATCTATCAAAATAATTTATATACAAGAAAAAAACTGCCAGAGCCTATAAGGCTTCTGACAGTCTGCTTCCACAGATACCCTCTATTATCTGCAAATTTTTCCCCTTTTCAAAATCATCATGATACAGATAAGTGACATTTTCAAAATTACCTTCATCTGATTCGATTAGCACAATATCCTTTTGTTTTTGTAAAATGCCTGCAACATAGTACTCTTTTCCCTCTATATAGATGCTCCTGCCACTCACAGAGCTGCTTCCAAACAATTCTACAGCAGCTGACCTGCCCAGCAGGCAATAGCCCTCCTCACTTATATAGTTTTCATTTGGATAAAGGATTGCCGAATTTCCGCAAAGCACTATTGTCTTTGCCCTTATGCTCTTCTGGTAATCCCTGTTTGTAATATCCTTTTTGCCAGAATCGCTCCAGAAGAGGCAGTCCAGCCCCTGCTCTTCAATAGTGTCCTTCCAGTTATCAGACGCCCTGCTGGTATTAAAGCTATCCTCAATCACATAGCTGTCACGCTTTAGCTCATTTTCTGTCTGGTCAGTCCTAATCTCATACAGTTCCAAACCGCATACCACTATGGCACAGATACAGCCAAATCCGATGATAAGTTTTTTATTCTTATCTTTACTCCTCCTCATACAGCCTGACCTCCTTATCTGGAAGCACCTCTTTGTCTGACTCCAGGATAATCTCGTCACCATCTGCGATTGAGTCACTCTTAAGCCCTGCATAGGAATTATCCTTTGCCTCTATTGTCACATTGACCTTTCTCGCATAATACTGTCTGCCCAGAAATCCATCCTTCTCTTCAAGCTTTAGTATATAGTCCTTTTCCCCATCAGAATGAAGCGCACCAAGGGGCAGGCATACATCATAATTATTAGACTCAACTGTGATTGTCATCTCACCAAGCATACCATCCTCTGGCTTATCATAGCTGTCCTGACTGCTTAAATCTACAAGCCCGATTAACTGATAGGTACCATCCGACTGCCTGACGATGGACTGGATTGGCACATCATCTATCTGGAGCCTGCCACTCATAAAGGTTAAGTCCATCCTGTCAGAGCCTGAAATCTCCTTCCTCTGCTCCTCACTTATTACAGCCTCTGCTAACAGTCCCTTGCTGCAATCTCCTATCATAACAATAGGCTCAGCTGTGGTGCGGCTTCCTGCCTCTATATTCAGCTTTTGAACCACACCATCTACAGCCGCACATATTTCTCCCTCATCAGCCTCTATTTGCAGCAGCTTTTCAAGCTTATCCTGGGCATCGTTAAGAGCCGACTCTGTCTCCATCCGACTGCTCTCACTCTGCCTGTCAGCCTCCTCCACTGGTGTATTCTGTGCATTTTCAAGCTCCTTTTGCTTAGAATACACATCATTTTCTCTTGTGAGCTTTGCCTCCTCAAGAGCGTCCTGTTTTTCCTTAAGTGAGGTCTCAAGAGCCTCCTGGTCAGCCTTCCAGTCTGCATATTCGTCACTGTCAGACGTTGGCATCTCATTACTATGACTTAAGACCTGACTGGATAGCTGGTCTACTTCTCCCTGCAGCTGGCTTATCTTAGAATCATCCTGGGCAGCAGTGCGGCTCAAATCCTCTGCCGCATTGTCAATGCTTCTCTGTCTTGCCACGGCTGCATCTGTATTGGTCTGGTCTATTTTGGCATTTGCCTCATCTATCTCTGCAAGCTTCTGGCTCTCTATGCTCACGCTCTCCCTTGCAGCCTCTATAAGCTTTTCCAAATCCGTGAGATTAACTGTCATAAGGACATCCCCTGCACTGACGGTCTGCCCCTCTGACACCTTCACCCTGTCTATAAGCAGATTTTCTTCAACCAGGACAGGGATTTCATCCTGGGCAGCCAGCTCCACATTTGCCGTGATTGTCTGGCTTATGGTCTTATTTTCCTTCATGCCCACCTTAACCATTGGAATATTTGCAGCGTATATTCCCCTGCTTACAATAGTACACACCAGTAAAAAAATAAGAAACATTGCAAAAATTGTTATTTTTATCCTTATGCCTTTTTTCTTCTCATCCATATAGTTAAACCTCATTCTTTTATCCCTGATGCTACAATTCCTTTTTCCAGATAATTCTGACCTATAGAGAAAACGAAAAGTGTCGGGATAAGTGTTATTACTGACGCTGCCAGAAGCATGCCAGTTTTTATTCCATCTGCCTCTGGCAGGAAAAGCGAAATCGGCCACAGGCTCTTATCCTGTATAAAGGCAAGGGGCTGCTCCATCATGTTCCAGTAATCCAAAAAGCCCAGAACAAGTGCTGAAAATATGCCAGATTGACCTAGCGGAACTCCAATATGCCTAAACATAGCCCATTCTCCTGCTCCGTCCATCCTTGCCGCCTCGTACAGCTCTGCAGGGATTTCCCTAAAGCTCCTATACATCAAAAAAACAGGAAATGTAGAGAATATTCCAGGCAGGATAACCGCCCACACTGTATTTATGAGCCTTAAATCCTTGAGCACCAGATAGGATGGATACATGGTAATCTGAAATGGTATAAGCATCAGAATAACATATATAAAAAACAAGAGCTTTTTGCCCTTAAACTCCCATTTTGCAAAACCATAGGCAGCAGGTACAGAAACCAACACCTGACCAATCAGAATAAGGCTTACCATTCCAAGAGAATTCCAGAATACCTTGAGAAACTGCGGTGTCTCAAAAAGCAGTATTTTAAAATGGCTCAGCGTAGGATAAACATAGGTGAGCCTCCACTGCACCTCTCCTGTATCATCTGACAGAATCCCACCCAGACAGTTGGAAAGCTCCTGATTGCTCTTAAGAGAGCCTGCCAGAACCAGAAACACAGGATAAACGATTATAAAGCCAATTACTGCGATTATAATAATCTCAAGTATCTTCTTAAGCTTTAGGCTGAATGCAGGGGCAAATCTGTGCCTGACCTTTTTTCTTATACTAAGTCTCACACTCAGGTCATAGAAAAACTCCTGCATCCCTGACTTGATTTTTCTAAAGACCAGAACGCCTTCCTTTTCCTCCTCCTGATTCCATAAATGCTCCAAAAGCACCACAAAGACTCCAAAGACAACTGCCAGAAGCACCGCAGAGGCACTGATTTTATCTACCTCAAGTCCTGCAAACCAGTTGTGCAGCAGGTGCTGAAACAGGTACATGCTCTGCTGTGGATAGGCTCCAGCCACCAGATATGCCTCCCTGTATATCCTAAAGGAATTAAGCAGGGACAAAATCGTAATCGTATAGAAAAATGGCTTTAGAGATGGCAGGATAATGTAAAAAAGCAGCGCCCTGAAATCAGCACCGTCACATCTGGCTGCTTCTATCCTGCTCTCAGGGATGGAGTCCAAACCAGCAAGCCACAGCACAAGTGTATAGCCCAGATTTTTCCATATATAGCTAAACAGGAGGACTGCAAAGGCTGCATTACTGTTCAGCCAGTCCACAGGCATTATTCCAAACATCCCAAGAAATTGATTTAACATACCATTTTTGTAAAAGAATATCTTCCATGCCAGCACCACTGCCGCCGTTGGGATAGCCAGGGGAAGCAGATAGACTGTCTTTATCTTTTCCTTCCAGGCTTTCTGCGTTATGAGCAGAGCCAGTAAAAATGACAGCAGTAAGAGCAAGGGTATTCCAAATAGCAGCAGGCGGCCTGTATTTTTCATAGCAAGCACAAAGGCTTCATTTTGCAATACTGTCCTGTAATTGGTCATTCCAACAAACTGCCTTGTCGCATTACAGAATAAAGACTGGTAAACAGTTCTGGCAAAGGGTAACAGTACAAATACCATTACCCCTGTAAAGCTCATGGCAAAATAAAGCCAGTGCCTATTCTGCAAGGTAGAGCGTAAGCTTTTGAACAATCTCTTTAGCACACGAATCCACATCCTTCTCGCCTGATACAGCAGCCGTTCCATTATCGATAAAAATATCCTTTACATCACTGTCCAGATTCTGGGGAGTGCTTGCAGTATCAAGCCAGTCTTTAAGCTCAGCCAGTTCTGCGTCTGTAGGCCATGATATTATAAGCTCACAGTCTGAGCCATCTGCCCCTGGAAAAGTGCTTCCAGCCATTGAATCTGGATTTGGATTTACAATAAATTGGTCATATGCGTCCTTATTAACAGGACATCCGTCCTCTGTATCAATTTTTTGTACATCCTGACTGAGAAGCTCCTTAACAAATGCTCCTGCCAGTTCCTTCTTGTCACTTGCTGAGCAGATTCCCACTACGTTTTGCGGTACAAACAGATTCTCATCATCACCATCATACTTGGCATAGGATATGCTGTCATAGCTTTGTGGTACTGCGAAAAAATCCGATATATCAGACATATTGCCCAGACGTCCTATTCCTGCATACTGGTATTTGCCAGCCACGTCTTCCGCCTGTCTTCCTCCACTGCCCCAATAGGTATCAGCATCTATTTCACCTGATGCAGCTATTGCTTTGTTAGTATTTTCACGATTATTCTTCTGGCTTTCGGTCAGATTCTCTGTATCATCCTCATAAATCACCTTTGCAGTCTCAAGAATCTCCTTTA
>CAVKUD010000016.1:8238-24961 GCA_963659315.1 Senegalimassilia sp.
CCTCTGCTGTCTGCCATGAGTTTGAGCTTCCAAAGTATGCAAGCTTTAAGGCTTCCTCTGGCGAATAGGTACCCAGAGTGGTTGCATAGACCTCTTTATCAGACAAAATCTGCTGGGATACATCCGCAAGGCTCTTTGTATCGCTTACAAGCCCTGTCATGTCCTTGTCCCCGATTACCACCGGTATCTCCGCCCTGGTTGGAAGGGCATATATTTTGTCAGCCTTCTCATAAGCCTTTAAAATCCCCTCAAAGTAATTGCCACTGCCTGTTAGCTCATCTACAGTATCGCTTAAGTCCTCCAATATGCCTTTTTCCTCATATTTTTCCATTGGAAGTCCATCTAAAATAAGCAGGTCTGGACCCTCTCCCGACAAAAGCTTTGTATTTAAAGCTGTAATTGCATCAGACTTCTGGATTCCACTGTCTGCATCCATTCCAATCTCAAACTTCACAAAGACATCTGGATTTGATTTGCGGAAGGCACTGATTGCCTGACGGACAGTTTTGCTGTCCTCCAAGGCATATATCTCTATCTGATTATCCATCTCAGCAGATGCTGTCTCATCATATTTGTAGGAAAAGGCACTGCCATCATCAAAAAACAGGTATATGACTCCATCCTTTTCACTCACACTGCTTGGTGAAATACTCAGGTCAGACAGGCTGGTCATCATTCCATCCACCAGCTTCTCCATAACACTGCCACCCATCTTATGATGATAGATGCCATCTCTTGAGATAACATAGATTGAATCTGAGTCCTTTGAATCCGCACAATATTGCTGCACATCATCATATCCCATCTGAGAGATAAAATCGTTAAGCACAGAATCCTCCTCGTCCAATGTGCCAGATGTCAAATCATAGCTATAGGCTTTTTCCAAGTCCATGATAAAAAGCTTATTATTAAAAATATTGAAGTTCTGGATATATTTATTATCAACATTCAGGATTTTTTTGCTGATGTCTGATGATATGTCATAGCGCCAGACTGTACCATCATAATCCCCCAGATACAGGGTATCTCCATCTGAAAAAGCAGCATTCTCCAGCTTTTCTATATCTGAAAAAGTCAATTCACTCACACTGTCATCACTTCCGATAAGCAGATAATGTACGGGATAGCCGACCTCACTATCGATATCCTCCACTTCATCCCAGTTGTTATATGAAATAAATAGCTTACCATCCTTTGATGGTGCTGCCATCTGAATATCCATGCTCTGTCCAATCAGCTCTATAAGCTTTGGTATATCCCTGCCCTGCCAGTCTGTCTGGTCAGCAGAGGTTTTTGTATACAAGATACCATTATTAATATCTACAAAAGCCAGGCTTCCATCATCAAAGCTGACTACTTCGGGTGAGCTGCAGCCTGCTGGCATGTTTATTTCTGATTCTATATATCTCCCCTTTGCCGTATCTCCTGCTTCTGTCGATGTTGCATTTATGCCAAGCTTATCAACTCCTACACAGCCTGTCGTATTTAAGACTACAGCAGCTGTCAGCATAAATGCTGTAACATTTAGCAGCTTCCTGTATTTTCTACTAATCATTTTTGTGTTCTCCTTCCTGTTTCTGTAGTCTACTTTATCAAAGCTATCTCTAAGCGCCCTCTAATCAGGCTCTAATTTATCTCTAATTTTACTCAACTTGCAATCATTTATAGAGGTTCTTTAGAGATTCTTTTGCTAGAATTTGTGTTAAAATAATATTAAATATATTTCAGGAGAAAGCCATGCGCATTTTATTAGTAGAAGACGATAAAGATTTATCCATGACATTAAAATATGAACTTGAAAGGGAAGGCTATGATGTAGATGTATGTAATGACGGAGCGGATGCCTTACTATATGTAGAGCAGACCCTGTACGATATAATCCTTTTGGACCGCATGCTTCCTCATTTAGATGGCATATCTATCTTAAAGGAAATCAGGAAAAGAGAAATGATGGTTCCAGTCATCATGCTCACAGCCCTGGGAGAGCTGGATCAAAAGCTTACCGGACTAAATTCTGGTGCCGACGATTATCTGGTAAAGCCCTTTGCCTTTGAAGAGCTGTCAGCCCGTATCAGGTGTATATGCAGGCGTCCTGGAAATCTGGTGATAGACTCAACTATCACATTTTCTGATGTAAGATTAAACACCAGCTCCTATCTGCTGACAGGAAATAAAGACAAATGTACTCTTTCCAAAACCGAGGGGCAGCTGCTTGAATTTTTTCTGAAAAATCCTAACCAGACCCTGCCAAGAAACACTATCATAAGTAAAATCTGGGGTCCGGACGGTGCTGTAGAGGATGGCAATCTGGACAACTATATGTATTTTATTCGGAGGAGACTGGCAAAAATCAGCTCAAGAGTGTCTATCCGCACTATTCGCGGTGTGGGTTATCAGTTGGAGGAAACAGATGTATAAAAAGGTCAGATGCAAACTCACTTTACTATTTACAGGCATATCCAGCCTGATTTTAATTATCATGTCTGTCATCTATCTGTACATGTCACAGACAAACCTGGAAAGCAACTATCTGCTTTCCTTTCAGAGTGAGTCCAGCTCTATCCTCACTCATATAGAGGCAAACTCGACTTTATATCCAAGCCTCTTACAGAAGCTTTCCCTAAACGGAAAATATATGCTGTCAGTTTACGACTGTGGCAGTCCCCTTTTATTAAACCAAAATTATTTAACAGATGAAGCCCAGCTTGTAAGTGCAGAGGTTTATGCCAGGGGACATGCTCTTTTGGCTCATGATGACTCAAACACGCCTTGCATTCAGGAGGCTTTTCCATATGTTTATAATAATGACCACTACTATGCCTGCGTAGCCCAGATTAAAAATACCATCCACAAGGACACAGAAGTCGTCATCCTATACCCTTTGAAGGAATACTACAGCAAGGCGCATTTTCAGATTGTAATTTTTATCTTAATCGATGTAATAGCAGTATTTGCCCTCTGGCTCTTCTGCCACTTTTTCACAGGCCGGCTGCTAAAGCCCCTCTGGGAAAACCAGAAAAGCCAGACAGCCTTCCTGGCTGCGGCATCCCATGAGCTGCGCACCCCTTTAGCTGTGATTCTTTCAGCAAGTCATATTCTTAAAGAGCTGGACGGCAATGACCAGACGGATAACAATGCTCCATCCCCTTCCAGTCTGATTAATACTATCGAAAAAGAGGGAAAGCGTATGACAAATCTGGTAAATGATATGATGCTGCTTGCAAAGACAGACAGTGGCAAGCTCACCTACGATATGCAGCCAGCCGAACTTGATACCCTGCTGATTGAGACCTACGAGGCTTTTTATCCTCTGGCTAAGGAATCAGCAAATCACGTAACGCTTAATATATCTCTGCCAGAAGAGAATATCCCCCTATGTATCTGCGATGCTGAACGCATCAAACAAGTGCTTGCCATCCTGCTCTCAAACGCAATCAGCTACAGCAGACCTGCTGGGCATATCTGGCTAGGGATTAAAGTAAGTGGGAAAAATGTAATTTTATCAGTGGTAGATGATGGTATGGGAATTTCTGAAGATGCCAAGGAGCATATCTTTGACCGATTCTACAGGGTAGACGATTCCCGCTCCACCAAGGAGCATTTCGGACTGGGACTAAGCATTGCAAAGGAAATCACAAATGCCCATCATGGCACCATCACAGTCCATGACCGTGATGGTGGAGGAAGTGTATTTGAGGTCATGCTGAATATAGCCTGACCTCATCTCTCATTGCCAGCTGTCTCCTGTAGCATAATCTATAGTCACTCCTGGCTGCACATTATAGCAGTAGACATTAAACTGCACACCCTCTCCATTGTCCTCTACGGATTTTGCCTCCATAACCACGCCAGATGCCACCAGATTATCTCCCTCAAATACTGGTGTAACCCTGTAGAGCACATGATTGCCTGTCTCTTTGACATAGTCAGCCACCTCATTTTCAAAAGGAAGCATACCATCCACATTCAGGTATCTGGTTCCTGTTATGAGGTTCTTTTCGTTAGCGTTTTCTCCTGCCAGCTGGTAGCCAATCAGATGACATCTGTTATAGAGGTATCTGTCCGCTATGCAGTCATACTTTACCGTATGCCAGCCTGTCGGCTTTACCATGCCTATGCTGCCTCTCTCCTCTGTAGGCATTATCTCCTGACATATATTGGCATAGCCTGCCCCACATCTGCCTAAAGCATCCAGCTCACTGTACAGCTCAAAGGCTGTAGTGGTTAATTCCTCATCTGTGAAATATGGCATATTACCATTAATTTCCACATAGGGGCTGTCACTATATTCTGGAATTGTCTCCCTGGATAGGGCATCTAAAGCTGCGTTTATATGGGTCTTGGCAAGACTCTCCGCTTCCTCTGATGACATCTGCGCAGCGTCTGTCTGGGCTGCACTGTCCTGTGCCTGCACTGTCACAGCCTCTGCAGCCTGTGTGTCTGGCAGGCTGTCATTTGTTCCTGCCTTTATCAATCCTGCTATAATTAACAGGGCTAATACTCCTGTCAGACCCAGGCTGTTTTTCTTTTTTCTTCTATTCTTTCTATTGTATTTCTTCTTCATATTGCACTTGCTCCTAAATCTATGTATTCATCCTTCATAATAGACCTATACTGGCATTTATGGAATATTTCTGCATGCTGAACGTACATAAAAACCTGCCCCATCATTTTTCCTGCATACCCAGGCATAATAAGACCTTCTCATCCATGCAATATCTACACAGACAAGAAGGTCTAAGATTAACAGCTTTATGCTATTTACATGCAATTTCTACTCAATTACTCTTCCCAGTTATGGTACACTTCCTGTACATCATCATCATCATCCAGAAGGTCTAAGATTCTTCCGATATTGATGATGTCAGCTTCCTCTGTAAGTGTAACATATGTCTGAGGAATCATGCTTACTTCTGCTGATGCCATAGCGATTCCTGCATCCTCAAGAGCCTTGTGTACAGCGTCAAAGTCTGCTGGTGCTGTAGTAATCTCAAAGCTGTCCTCTTCCTCTGAGAAATCATCTGCACCTGCATCAAGAGCCATCATCATAAGCTCGTCCGCATCCATATCGCATTCTTCCTTGTCGATGATAATCTGTCCCTTCTCATCGAACATGTAAGATACACAGCCCTGTGTACCGATGCTTCCCTGTCCCTTTGTGAAGCAGTTTCTGACATTTGCAGCTGTTCTGTTCTTGTTGTCTGTTAAACACTTAACAATAATAGCTGTTCCTGAAGGACCATATCCCTCATATGTACATGTCTCGTAGTTTACGCTGTTGCCGTCTCCGGCAGCCTTCTTGATACCTCTCTCGATTGTATCATTTGGCATATTGTTTGACTTAGCCTTTGCGATAACCTGTGCAAGCTTGAAGTTATTAGCTGGATCAGGTCCGCCCTCTTTAACTGCTACAGCAATCTCACGTCCAATCATTGTAAAGATTTTTCCCTTAGCAGCATCATTTTTCTCTTTCTTATGCTTGATATTCGCAAATTTTGAATGTCCTGACATAATCTGTAATCCTCTTTTCTAACAAAAATACTTGTTTATAATATCATTAATTTTTATTTGGTGCAACTTTCTTAATCATAACCTGTCCAATTACATTATCATTTACTGATAAAACAGAGAATTCATAGCCATAAGCATTGATAACAGGCTTCTCATCCTCCTCTGGAATCTTATCCATCTGGGCAATCAGAAATCCATTTAAGGTCTCAAAGGCATCCTCCTCAAGAGGCAGGTTAAGAGTCTCCTTTACATCAGCAAAGTCCGTCATGCCATCCATGTAGTAGCTCTCATCATCATTTATCTGGATAAGCTCCTCTTCCTCGTCATGCTCGTCCTCTATCTCACCCACAAGCTCCTCTAAGATATCCTCCATGGCGACAATTCCTGATATCTGACCATACTCATCTACAACCATTGCCAGATGATTCTTCTTTGTCTGCATACGCTTGAACAAGTCATTTATATTCACCGTCTCAGGGACAAAATCAGCCTCCTTTAATAAGCCCTTTATGTCTTTTATCGACGTCCTGAACACTTCATTTCGCTGTGAATACTCAAAAGCATCCTTGATATGTAGGACACCGATTATATTATCGATGTCATCCTCATATACTGGAAATCTTGATTTTCCAGCCTCTATCATAAGACTTACTGCATCAATATAGGATAAATCTCCATCCAGGCTTAAGATGTTTTTCCTGTGGGTCATAATATCCTTTACTTCCTTGTCATCAAACTCAAAGATGTTATTAATCATCTCCACCTCGGAAGCCAGAATATTTCCCTTCTCATGTCCCTCATGCACCATGGAAATGATTTCCTCCTCTGTGACTTCATCATTTCCATGCAGCTGGTCAAAGACCTTACCCTTGGGCTTTTTACCCCCGGTAAGCTTAAGCAGCATATACGCTTCTATCAATGCAACTACACACAGCATCACACAGATGCAAATTAACATTCTATCTCTCCTTCTATCCTCTTATGTAAATAGTTCCAAACTGATTTCAAGTGCCTTGTCTACCTTCATCAGAATCTGATTATCCAGATGGCACACCTTATCCTTCAGCCTCTTCTTGTCTATTGTCCTAAGCTGTTCCAAAAGGACAACAGAATCCTTTGCCAGATCGTACTCCTGACAGTTTAGCTCCACATGGGTCGGAAGCTTAGCCTTGTGCATCTGCGAGGTTATCGCTGCACAGATAACAGTCGGACTGTGCTTGTTCCCTATATCATTCTGCACAATCAGAACAGGTCTTATGCCTCCCTGCTCAGAGCCTACAACTGGTCTTAAATCTGCATAGTAAATATCTCCACGTTGAATTATCATAAATACACACTCCATATTTGGTATACAAGAAGTATTTCCATATTTTTCGAGTGTATTCTGTTTTTTTATCTATATTTGAAATCATCTATATAGATATTATATTCATTCAACCTGTAATTGTGCGCATAACATGTGACAGCCCATCTATTATATCATTTGCCATCATAGAATACGAGCCTTTTTGTGTCAAGGCTTCATCTCCTGCCAGTCCGTGTATGTATACGCCAAGCCCTGCCGCCTTTTCACACACCACGCCCTGGGCTAAAAGTCCTCCGATTACTCCTGACAGCACATCACCGCTGCCAGCAGATGCCATGCCTGGGTTGCCGGATAAATTGATATATACTGAGCTGTATGGCAGGGCTGTTATTGTCCTGAAATCCTTTAAGACACAGATTACATTATACTTATTAGCAAAATCTGTGGCAGAATCAATCAGCTTGCTCTGGATAAAGCTGACAGAGTCCCCTGTCAGCCGAGCCATCTCCCCAAGATGAGGTGTGACTATTATATCCATATGTGGTCTTAAAAGTATATCGGTCTTATCCGCTATTATATTTAACGCATCTGCATCTATTACCATAGGTACAACGACATTTTTAAGCACACAGTCCACAATCTTTTTGGCTGTGCTATCTGTTCCGATTCCAGGACCTAAAACAACCGCATCTGCCCATTTGAGATTATCAATCAGCTGCTGTTCGTTGTATGGCTTACTGTAGCAGCTTAATATAGCTTCTGGCAGCAGGGTCTGGACTGCAGTCCTGTTTTCCTCTGCTGTATATATTTTCACAAGCCCTGTACCAGTCCTGTAGGCAGCCTTTCCGCACATTATGGCGGCACCTGACATATCCTTGCTGCCTGCTATCACAAGAAGCCTGCCGTATGTGCCCTTATTGGAATGTGCAGCTCTGACTGGCAGCTCTTTTATATCAGCCTCTTCGTAAGCAAACAGCCTTGGTTTCCTGTCCAGATAGCTCTCTGCTGTGATGCCTATGTCAGCCACAATAAGATGTCCTGTATACTCATTGCCAGGCCACAAAAGCTGTCCTGCCTTTGCAAATGAAAAGGTAATTGTGACATCCGCCTTAAATGCACTTCCAAGCACAGCCCCGTCATCAGCGCATATTCCCGATGGCATATCTATGGCAATCTTTGCAGCAGACATACCATTTAACTGCTCTATAAGCTCATAGTAAGAGCCGCTTATGCTCCTTGACAGTCCTGTGCCAAACAGACCATCTATGATATAGTCATAGTCATCTGTCAGCTCTGTCACCATGCCATAAGCATAGCTTTCATATATTTTCTTTTGAAGCTTATAGTTTTCGCTTCCTGCTTTGCTGTCTCCTGCCAGATAGACATCCGTGGCTATAGCCTTTTGATTTAAGAGTCTGGCGATTGCAATACCATCTGCTCCGTTATTGCCAGTGCCACAGCATACCAATATTCTGGCATTTTTCTTTAACTTATAATACGCAATAAGCTCCCGGACAAAATTCATTGCTGCCTGTTCCATTAAAACCATTGAAGGTACATGGAAGTGGCTTGATGTATTATCATCCAGAAGCTTCATCTCTTTTCCTGTAACAAGATACTTCAATTAAGCTGCCTCTTAACTTTCTTTATTATCTTTGTTGTCACTGCTCTCTACAATCAGGTCATCATACTGTATGTCAAACAAATCCAGCACCTCAGCCCCGAATATATCGTGTAAATAGGAATAGATTTCCTTATTGTTGATTGTTCTGTTCTGCTTTCTGATTATATTTTTCTTGAGGTCAATTCTCACCTGGGCAATCCAGTCCTCGATTTCCTTTGCCTCGGTCTGATTTACTCTGAGCTTTGAGTAAAAATAGTCCATAGACAAAATCATAAGCTGTTCATTGACCTCTTTTATCTCCTTTGGTAATTCAAGCAGTAAATCCTCTTCCTCATTGATTTTCTCGTTCACCTCATCAATGAGCTTTTTGTTTTCCTGACGCTTCTTCTCACGCTCATCACTGTTGTCATACTCGTCATCCATGTTCTGAACGATTTCATCCATCAGCTGGTTTTTGATTTTCTTAAGTTTTTTAAGCTCAGTGTTGGCTCTGCCCTGTTGGGCAAGCAGCTCATTTACCTTTGCTTCCTTTTCCTTGATTTCATCTGTTTTTCCATGAATTGCAAATAATCTGTGCCACTTCTGATCTAAAACAAGCAGTGGTATGTTTTTATCTGCCAGGGCTGCCTTAAATTCTTCTTCTGTTTTCACAGAAAACACCTCCGAGTATTATTTCGAGTTATTCTTATTTTTATTTTTTACTATATTATAACTCAGCTGCATCAGGCTGTCTGATAAATGGACACTCTCCACCACCTCATTTTTCTCAATATCCAGATCCACATGGGCAAAATTCCATATAGCCTTCACTCCTAAATCTACAAGCTTCTGGGCTATTGTATCGGCCTTTGACTTTGGCATTGTAAGTGCTGCTATATCAACATGGTTGTTTGCACAGTAATCATCCAGCTCATTAAGCATGAGAATAGGAATATCTCTTACAGTCCTGCCCTTGAGTTCTGGATTTACATCAAACAATGCGACAATCTTAAAACCAAGCTTCTCAAACTTGACATAATTTGCCAGTGCCTGACCTAAATTTCCAGCTCCTATTATAATGATGTTGTGCTGCTGGTTGAGACCAAGAATCTTGCCAATCTCATCATACAGATACTGAACATTATAGCCATAGCCCTGCTGTCCAAAACCACCGAAATTGTTTAAGTCCTGTCTTATCTGTGATGCTGTAACCTTCATTCTATTGCTCAAATCATTTGAAGATATTCTCTCCACACCATCATCCAGCAGCTCTCCTAAATATCTATAATACCTTGGCATCCTGCGGATTACCGCCTGTGATATTTCTTTTTCCAACGTATTCTCCTCCTATCATGTTTCCCTTAAACACAAGAAAACCCTAAACTAATTATAGTTTTATTATATCCCACTGTCAATGTGTGAAATTTTTAACATATTAATTAGTCAGGGTATTCTTGTCATATTTTAGAGAATAGCTGTAAGTTCTTCTCTGATTGCTTTTATAAAGCCTTCACTGTTTAATACAGTCGGATTCTTAATTGTTGTAATGAGGGCAAGATCCTTTGTCATCTTTCCAGACTCAATAGTCTTAAGGCATGCCTCCTCAAGCTTATCTGCAAATGTGCAAAGCTCTCCTATTCCGTCAAGCTCTCCACGCTTTCTCAAAGCTCCTGTCCATGCAAATATAGTGGCAACAGAGTTAGTAGATGTCTCCTCGCCCTTTAAATGCTTGTAGTAGTGTCTCTGGACTGTTCCATGAGCAGCCTCGTACTCATAATATCCATTTGGTGATACAAGGACAGATGTCATCATGGCAAGTGAACCAAAGGCAGATGAAATCATATCGCTCATTACATCTCCGTCGTAGTTCTTGCATGCCCAGATAAAGCCACCCTCTGATTTCATGACACGGGCTACCGCATCATCAATTAAGGTGTAAAAATATGTAATTCCTGCCTCTTCAAATTTATCCTTGTAATCAGCATCAAAGATTTCCTGGAAAATATCCTTGAAGGTATGATCATACTTTTTAGAAATTGTGTCCTTTGTTGCAAACCATAAGTCCTGCTTTGTATCTAAGGCATACTTGAAGCAGCTGTGTGCAAAGCTCTCAATAGAGTCATCTAAATTGTGCTGTCCCTGAATGATGCCAGCTCCTGTGAAGTTGTGGATTAACTCTCTTGTCTCTGTGCCATCCTCTGCTGTGTATACAAGCTCTGCCTTGCCAGCTCCTGGAATCTTCATCTCCGTTGCCTTGTATACATCACCATAGGCATGTCTTGCTATTGTGATTGGCTTAGCCCATGTCTTTACATTTGGCTCAATGCCTTTTACAACAATAGGTGCTCTGAAAACAGTACCATCAAGCATGGCTCTGATTGTACCATTCGGACTCTTCCACATTTCCTTTAAGTTATACTCTGTCATACGGGCAGCATTTGGAGTGATTGTAGCACATTTTACAGCTACACCATATTTCTTTGTAGCATTTGCTGAATCAATTGTAACCTGGTCGTTTGTACGGTTTCGCTCCTCGAGACCTAAATCATAATAGTCTGTCTTTAAATCGATAAATGGAAGCAATAATTCATCCTTTATCATCTGCCAGAGGATACGGGTCATCTCGTCTCCGTCCATCTCTACAAGTGGTGTTGTCATTTTAATTTTTTCCATCACAATCTCCTTTTATTTTCATCAGGTTTTCCCAACCCATTTTATCCATGTTTTCCTTGGTGCTCTTTATATGCTTTCTGGCACATTCCTCAGCCAGGGCTGCATCATGCGCCTTTATAGCCTCTGCTATCTTTTTGTGCTCTGCTGTAGAGTTTTTTGCTCTGTTTGCAGCTCCCAGTGAGTTTTTCCTGACTCTGAGCACATATTCGTGGTAATCCTTAAGCACACGCTTAAGCTCCCTGCTTCCAGATGCCTCATACATTATCTCATGAAACTGATTGTCCAGTGTGACAAGCTGCTCATAATTGCCCTTTGACTCATGAAATTCAGAAAGCAGGAGATTTTCATCCATCTCTGTTATCTGCTCATCTGATATATTGTTTGCAGCCCATCTGGCACATAGTCCCTCAAGTAAGGCTCTTATCTCGTATATATCCTGAATATCCTGCAAGGACACTCCAACGACAACCGCTCCCTTGTTGGGGACTATCAATACCAGTCCCTCAAGCTCAAGCTGTCTCAACGCCTCCCTGACAGGGGTTCTGCTGACTCCCAGCTCATCACCTATATTTTTTTCTTTAAGCTCATCACCAGGCTGATAATAGCCCTCCAGGATATTATTCCTGATGGATTTATAGACCCTGGCGCTCAAAGAATAGTTATCTTCTGACATTATGTTACCTCTTTAAAACTATTATAATATAATTCCAAGCTCCTTGCAGCACTTTGTGATTTCAACCACAAGCTCGTTATCTGTAATTACAGTAATACGGCCCTCGTCATACTGCTTGTCAACCCATTCCTTTACCTTTGAGACAAGCTCTGAATTCTTATCTACCTTACGGTCATCACCCAGTCTGTAGTATGTATTAATCCAGTGGGCAATTCCTGCAAGTCCGGATGTATTTGAAACAGCCACAAGTGGTGGACGGTTAAGGAATTTTCCAGTATCAAATATATTGTAAATCTCCTCATTTTTGAGAAGTCCGTCTGCATGGATTCCTGCTCTTGTCACATTAAAGTTGCTTCCTACAAATGGTGTTCTGCTAGGCTGCTTGTAGCCAAGCTCCTTTTCAAAGTATTCAGCCATCTCTGTAATTACTGTGGTATCCATACCATCCAGTGTGCCCTTAAGCTGGGCATATTCAAATACCATGGCTTCAAGCGGTGTATTACCGGTTCTCTCGCCAATTCCAAACATAGAACAATTGACACCGCTGGCACCATACAGCCAAGCGGTTGTAGAGTTATTTACTGCCTTGTAGAAATCATTGTGTCCGTGCCACTCGATAAGCTCAGATGGCACACCTGCATGGGTTGTAAGACCATAGATTATACCAGGCACGCTTCGCGGAATAACTGCGCCAGGGAAGTTTACACCATAGCCCATGGTATCGCAGGCACGAATCTTAATAGGAATCTTGTACTCATCCATAAGCTTCATAAGCTCCACGCAGAATGGAATTACAAAACCGTATATATCAGAACGTGTGATATCCTCCAGATGACATCTAGGGCTGACTCCTGTCTCAAGGCACTCTCTGATAACACTAAGATAGAGGTTCATGACCTCTTTTCTGGTCATCTTCATCTTATAAAAAATATGATAATCAGAACAGCTTACCAGAATACCGGTCTCTCTTAAGCCAATCTCCTTAACGAGCTGGAAATCCTGCTTGTTTGCCCTTATCCATGCTGTGACCTCTGGGAACTTGTATCCCCTCTCCAGACACTTGTATACAGCATCTCTATCTTTCTTGCTATACAGGAAAAATTCACTCTGACGGATTTTGCCCTTAGGGCCACCAAGCCTGTGCATATAGTCATATATAGTAACTATCTGGTCTGTTGTATATGGAGCTCTGGACTGCTGTCCATCTCTGAATGTAGTATCAGTAATCCAAATATCCTCTGGCATATTGTGCGGAACAATTCTATCGTTGAACGCAATCTTAGGTATTTCCGAATACGGAAACAGATTTCTAAATGTGTTTGGTTCGCTGACATCGGCGAGCTGATAAAAGTGCTCTTCTAACTGTAATAAGTTAGTCTTGTTGTTCATTACTACTTCTCTCATTTTTCTTCTCCAAACTTTATACATTTGTATTGTATATTTATAAAATATTAACCCTTTGAATAATTGTATACAATTATACTTGTATCGTCAATATGGAGTTAGGGATTATTTTGTACAAATATTTAAGTATTAATAAAAATATTTTGTAACACATTTTGGCACCCCACATAGACTATACTGTAAATCAAATATTTTGGAGGTCACTTATGAGTGATTTAGCTGCAACAAACTGTGGATGTAATGGATGTAACGAAGGAAATGGATGTGGATGTAATTCAATTATCTGGATTATCATTCTCCTCTTCTGCTGCTGTGGAAATAATACAATGAGCTTTGGAAACGGATGCTCAGACAATAACAACAGTTGTCTCATCATCATCTTATTGTTATTATGCTGTGGTGGCTGCAACGGCTCTTCAATTTTCTAATATACATCTTTGGGAAGCGGGCCTATATGGTCCGCTTCCTGCTGTTATGTGACTGCTTGGTGCCTTAGTATGCAGAATGGCTGCCAGTGACAGATTTTCCGTATGTGCTGTCGGTTGGTGGCTCTGGTTGTCTTTGATAAGATTTATTTTCGCTTTCTTTAAGCTTTTCAAGCACACCACACTGGCTGCTAACCCTGTGATTTTTTATACAGTTTTCGTCGATTTCATATACATTGTTACCATCTATGATTAATCTGCCCATAAAAATTTCCTTTTTTATATTTATATGAAAAAATATGCATAATGTGATAATAAAAGCATATATTCAAATAAAAAAGGCATTTTATGAGCGAAACAAACCCTCTTTTTACCCCTTATGATGAAATGACACAGACTAAGGAACTTCAAATTATAAAATCTTTTATTCCATATTTACCGTCTAATCAGCAAAAGCAGTTTTCCATGCTGATACAATACATACAGATGATTAACTGCATGAATATCTTTTCCGAATCAAACCAGACTCTGGCTGCCACCGAAGTCAGTGACCCAGCCAGCAGGCGCACAGCCATGCTGAATGCAGTCAAAAAGTACTGTAGCCCAAAAGAACAGGAAACCATTGACACTCTTTTAAGTATCTTTAGTATCCTTGACAATCATGAATTATTTTTTAATTAGGAGCGATTTTGACAAAACAGGAATTTATTCAATCTTTTGAACAGAAGCAGAAGCCATCCGACATGATGCAGGCGATTCCTTTTCTGATGGAAAATATAAAAGAAGCCAGACGCAATGGCATATCCTTCACCAAGGATGAAGTCACTACAATCTGCAATATATTAGTAAAAGACCTGCCTCCGAAAAATCAGAAGCAGGTCGAAAACCTGATTAAGCTGTTGAATTAGAAGCCCTCAATATTTATGGCTAATATTTTATCCAATGGGCTGACGCAAAAGCCTTTGCCGTCAGTTCCCTCAAGATATTTTTCACCAGCTGTCTCAAAAATCACATATGCAGTACTATCACGCACATCAATTTCCTCTGAGCCTGGCGGCATTTCTATCTGCTTTTCTGGTTTCCCAGGCTCGGAGGATAATTTTATAAGCGATGTATAAATCTTTAAATATGATGATGAGTTTCTGCCATAGGAAGTACTCAGGTATACCTTGCCATTATCATCAAAGGCTACCCCCTGTACCTTTGCAGGGATTGTGTATTTATTTAGTGCATTTAACTCATTTGCATCGGAATTAAAATAATATGCAACCATCTTGGACTTCCACATCAGGGTATGGGTAGCCACCCAGAGCCTGCCTCCGTAGTAGGTGATGCAGGATGGCTTGTTTTTGACCGGATACACATCCACTACCGCCGTAGCATCCACAAATTCCTTGGGATTCTGGGTTGCCATAAGCTCTATAAAATCATATGATATCCTCTCCACCGTGTTGTTATTGGAGTTGCATACCCAGACGTTTTCCCCATCATAGGTTATACCACCCAGATGGCTGAGTGAATCCATGCCAAGGGTTAAAAGATACTCACCAGTCTTAATATCAAAGACCATCAGCTCTCCCATACAGTCCTCTTCCTCAGAATATGAGGTAATCAGCACATAGTCATCCGCTATGCAAAGTCCCTGTGGGCACTGTGACTCGCTGAAAATATAGTTATTAAAAAAGTCCTCCTCCTTGGTCTCTGGCATGCCTGGAATCTTTAAATCCTCAATAAAGTAATAGTCGCAATCCTTTAACAAAACTGTGTCAGGATTAAGTCTCTGGCTGGATGTATACTCATAATTTTCTACATTGTATACATTGTTTACCTTTCTGAGCCACTTGGCATATACAGTGATTGCCTTTCCCTTCTGTCCTGTCACTTCGTTAACCTTATATTTAAAATCAGAGTCCAGATACCAGCCCTGAAAATAATATCCAAATTTGTGTGGAAGCCCTAATGTCATGGTCTTACCCGCTCCCAGTCTGTCTGTGTTTTCTATGTTATTCACTGCGCCATCAAGCACATATACTATATATGAGCAGCCCTCATCATCTGAAAGCCCATCATATGCCTCTGTCAAAGGGACAGAAAAGCCCAAAGAGAGCCTGTCGCTCTCCTCGGGCATCTGTTGTGCATAAAATCTTTCAACTTTTAAGCTTATAAGAACAGATAATACAAAAATGCATGCATATAAAATTCCAGTCATTCTATTCTTCAATTTCGACAAGCTTATTCTTCCTCTCCTCTATTTCTCTTGCAGCTACATCCTCTGGTGCCTGCTCGTATCTGGCGAATTCATAGGAGAAGGTGCCACTGCCGCTGGTCATGGAACGAAGCTGTGTATTGTAGCCGTATAACTCAAGATAAGGTATGTCAGCCACAATCTCCTGATAACCGTTTTCGATTGGGTTCATGCCCATGACTCTTCCACGTCTCTTATTTAAGTCTCCCATTATGTCACCAGTATATTCATCTGGTACCACAACCTTAAGAGATGCGATAGGCTCAAGCAATACTGGAGAAGCCTCCATAAAGCCTTTTTTAAATGCCTGCATGGCAGCAACCTTAAACGCCATCTCCGATGAATCTACAGGATGATAAGAACCATCATAGAGCACAGCCTTGACTCCCGTTACAGGGTAGGCTGCCATAGGTCCTTTTTTAACAGACTCAGCGATACCTTTTTCTACAGCAGGGAAGAAGTTCTTAGGAACAGCTCCGCCTACAACGCACTGCTCAAATACATATGGTGTCTCCAAATCACCAGATGGCTCAAAGGTCATCTTTACATGTCCGTACTGACCATGTCCGCCAGACTGCTTCTTATACTTGTACTCTACATCAGCCTTTTTCCTTAGTGTCTCCTTAAAAGCTACTCTTGGACGCTTAAGCTCAATCTCAACCTTGTATTTCTCAAGAAGTGTGCTGACAACCACATCCAGATGCTGGTCTCCCATGCCATAAAGCAGGGTCTGGCCATTTTCAGAATCATTCACATTATTAAGAGTCAGATCCTCCATCAGAAGCTTCTGCAATGCCTGTGAAATCTTATCCTCATCCCCCTTGTTCTTTGCCTTATAGCGCATAGATACATATGGTTTGGAGATTGCAGCTCTTATGTATGC
>CAVKUD010000017.1:0-24782 GCA_963659315.1 Senegalimassilia sp.
GACACTATGTGTCGGGAGGGTTTTTTGATGTTGCACATTAGTTATAGTTAAATTGCATTGCTTCAAACCACATACAACACAAAACTAAGGAATGTATACACAACCCAGAATCCAGTTGCGAAGCAACGAAGATTCGTCCTTACTTTGTCACCACAGCGTTGCAAGAGTTTGAGCAGCGAATCAGAACTGAGGAAAGTCACATTGCACAAATATATGTTCGCAGTTGTGACTGTGGAGAATATTAGATTTTCTTAATGTTCTGTTCGACATCAGCAACTCGGCAACAGGACGTTGCCGAGAGCGAGAGTTGAGCCATGGATGGCGAATGTTGAGCGCTTGCGCCAATTTTAAACCACCTATATCAGAACATTTAGAAAATCTTATGTTCGTAACTCGGAACAACAGCAAACATATATTTGCGCAATGCGACTCTCACAGCCTTAAAACCGTTGCCCAAACTCCTCATACACCACCACAAAGAAAGGACCAAAACATGAGCAAAGAGTTATCAAAAACCTATGACCCAAAAGACATCGAAGACCGTCTTTACAAAAACTGGGAAGAAAAAGGCTATTTCCACGCAGAAGTAGACCGCAGCAAGAAACCATTCACAATCGTGATGCCACCACCAAACATCACAGGTCAGCTCCACATGGGACACGCCCTCGACAATACATTACAGGACATCCTCACACGTTTTAAGAGAATGCAGGGCTACTCAGCCCTCTGGCTTCCAGGAACAGACCATGCCTCAATCGCAACAGAGGCAAAGGTAGTAGAGAAGCTTGCCAAGGAAGGAATAACCAAGGAAGACATCGGAAGAGAAAAATTCCTTGAAGAGGTATGGGACTGGAAGAAGGAGTACGGCGGACGTATTGTAAAACAGCTCCGCAAGATGGGCTCATCAGCAGACTGGCAGCGTGAGCGCTTCACAATGGACGAGGGCTGCAACGAGGCAGTGAAGGAGGTATTTGTAAACCTCTATAACAAAAAGCTTATTTACCGTGGAGAGAGAATCATCAACTGGTGCCCACACTGCCTCACATCAATCTCTGACGCCGAGGTAGAGTACGAGGATCAGGCAGGACATTTCTGGCATCTCCGTTACCCACTTTCAGATGGAAGCGGATATATCGAGATGGCTACAACCAGACCAGAGACCATGCTTGGAGATACAGCAGTAGCTGTAAACCCAAATGATGACCGTTATAAGGATATGGTAGGCAAGACAGTTATCCTCCCAATCGTACACCGTGAGATTCCAATTATTGCGGATGATTATGTAGATATGGAATTTGGAACAGGTGTAGTTAAGATTACACCAGCCCACGACCCTAACGATTTTGAGGTAGGACTCCGTCACAACCTTCCAGTAATCAATGTACTCACAGATGATGCCAAAATCGTAGACGATTATCCTGAGTTTGCAGGACTTGACAGATACGAGGCAAGAAAGGCAATCGTAGATGCCCTTGACAAAGAGGGAGCCCTTGTTGAAATCGAGGATTACTCACACAACGTAGGTACATGCTACAGATGTCATACAACTGTAGAGCCAAGAGTATCAAAGCAGTGGTTTGTAAAGATGGAAGAGCTTGCAAAGCCAGCTATTGAGGCTGTAAAGAGCGGCAAGACAAAGTTCGTTCCAGAGCATTTTGACAAGACCTACTATCACTGGCTTGAGAACATCAGAGACTGGTGTATTTCACGTCAGCTCTGGTGGGGACACAGAATCCCAGCCTTCTACTGTGATGACTGTGGAGAGCTTGTAGTAACAAAGGAAAATTCATGCAAGTGCCCAAAATGCGGCAAGGAGATGAGACAGGATCCAGATACACTTGATACATGGTTCTCATCAGCCCTCTGGCCATTCTCAACACTTGGCTGGCCAAACAAGACAGAGGAGCTTGATTACTTCTATCCTACAAATGTCCTTGTAACAGGCTATGACATTATTTTCTTCTGGGTAATCAGAATGATGTTCTCAGGACTTGAGCATACAGGAGAGGTACCATTCAATACAGTACTTATCCACGGACTTGTAAGAGACTCACAGGGACGTAAGATGAGTAAGTCTCTTGGAAACGGAATCGACCCACTTGAGGTCATTGACAAGTACGGCGCAGATGCCCTCCGTCTCACACTTGTTACAGGAAACGCACCAGGAAATGACATGCGTTTCTACTGGGAGAGAGTTGAGGCTTCCCGTAATTTCGCCAATAAGATTTGGAATGCATCACGTTTCATCCTTATGAACCTTGACAAGGCTGACAGCTCATCAGTTGAGCTTGCTGACCTGGCACCAGCAGACAAGTGGATTCTTTCAAAACTCAATACACTTGCAAAGGATGTAACTGAGAATATGGAGAACTACGACCTGGGTGTTGCTGTTCAGAAGATTTACGATTTCATCTGGGAGGAGTTCTGTGACTGGTATATCGAGATGGTTAAGCCACGTCTCTGGAATGATGAGGACACAACCAAGGCAGCAGCCCTCTGGACACTTAAGACTGTACTTACAGAGTCACTTAAGCTGCTCCACCCATACATGCCATTTATCACAGAGGAGATTTTCCTTAACCTGACAGATGAGGAGACAATCATGCTCTCTAAATGGCCAGAGTACAAGGCTGAGTGGAATTTCCCAGAGGCTGAGACAGCAATCGACCATTGCAAGAATCTGGTAAAGGGTGTCAGAAATGTCCGCACACAGATGGATGTTCCACCTTCAAGAAAGGCAAAGCTTTTCGTAGTATCAGATGATGCCTCTATCAGGGCAGACCTTGATGCAAACAAGGACGTATATGTAAATCTTGCATCTGCAAGTGAGATTTTCATCCAGGCAGACAAGACTGGAATAAGCGAGGATGCTGTATCAGTAGTTATTCCTGGAGCAGTAGCATACCTTCCACTTGAGGAGCTGGTTGATTTTGAAAAAGAGAAGGAGCGTCTCAATAAGGAAAAGGATAAGCTCACCAAGGAGCTTGCCCGCTCAAGAGGAATGCTTTCAAATGAGAAATTCCTTGCAAACGCAAAGCCTGAAAAGGTAGAGGAAGAAAAGGCAAAGCTTGCAAAATACGAGCAGATGATGGCTCAGGTAGAGGAAAGACTTGCATCAATGAAATAATTTCTTTGTTGATAAAACCATTTGTATTGTTTCTATGGTTATGGTATCATGGTACTAACTAAAGATATCTTAACTAAAGAGGAATGAAGGATGGAAGCAGGCAACATTGTTAGGAGAAAACCTCAGGTTAAAATTTCATATGATGAGATGAGTGCCTATGTCACCCTCCCAATGCGGAATGTGGGAGATGAGTATACTGTCGGTGAAGTGATGGATGCTCTCTCTGAAAGCAAGGTGACATATGGCATTAAACAGGATAAAATTCTTGAAATGATAAGCCAGAGAACCTATGGCAGGGAGATTCTTGTTGCAGAGGGCAGGCCTGTTGTCAATGGCACAGATGCAAGCTTTGAGTTCAATTTTGATACTGATCTGCATAAGAGACCCCTTGTCAGGGAGAATGGCACCGTGGATTACTGGAGTATCCATGCTATAGAGGTAGTCAAAGAGGGACAGGTTATTGCCACATATATAGACCCAGTGGATGGCACAAATGGCATGTCTGTCAGAGGCAAGGAGATTATTGCAAGAAAGGGCAGACCCTTACCACCACTGACAGGTAAAGGCTTTGAGAGGTCTGAGGACAATCACACATATACAGCCACTGTATCAGGTAAGATAGAGAAAAATAAAAACCGTATCACGATTCTGCCTGTCTATGAGGTCAATGGCGATGCAGATGTAAATGTGGGAAACATTGATTTCAGGGGTGATGTGATTATTCATGGTAATGTGTGCTCTGGTGAAAAGATTAAGTGCAGTGGAAGCCTGACAATTGATGGAGTATCTGAGGGCTGTACCATGGAGGCTGGCAAGGATATTATCTTAAGAGGCGGAGTGGTCGGCGCAGAAAAGACCAGGATACTTGCCAAGGGCAATATTATGGCAAAGTTCATAGAGTATGCACATGTTGAGGCGGAGGGCTTTATTGAAGCTGATTCTGCCATGAATAGTGAAATTATAAGCTATGACAGGCTGTATTTTCATGGCAATCCAGGCTCTGTTGTCGGTGGCAATGTATTTGGCTGCGCAGGAGTTGAGGCAGACTGTCTTGGCAATTCAACTGAGATAAAGACTGAGGTTGGCGCAGGTATCCACAGAAAGATGAGAGAGCGCAAATTCAAGCTTGAGGAAAGTATTCAGGAGTCAAAGGACACCATAGAGGACTTAGAGGAGAGACTCAGGGAGTTCGAGGAGTATGCAGCCCAGCACAATATTGATGTCACTGAGGACGAAAGACGAATAGGTATTTTAAAGAGGAGAATAGAGAGACAGGCTAAGATGTATGAGGATATGGAAGCACTCGCAAGTCTTGAGCAGATAAAGGACAGGGCAAAGGATGCCATAATCAAGGTTAACAAAACCGTTTATCCGGAGGTAAATATCTCTATTGATGATATCAATTTTGTACACAGATACAAGGATACCAATGTCGAATTTTATCGTATAGGAGAAAATATCCGTATGCTTCCAATTGGCAAATAAAAAATTTGTCGTATAGCTTAAACTTAATAGAAATTTACTTGCATAAAAAGGTCACTATATTATAATATTATAGTGACTTTTTTGTTGGAAATATAAGGAGGCTTGTATGATTAATTTTGAAGAAGAACTGAAAAAATATGAACCAAGTCTGGAGGTAGAAGAGGCTGAGGATGCAATTTACAGTCGTGAGCTTACTGATGTGACAGATATTATTGCAGAGTTGCTTCGCAACCAGAAATGAGGTTAAGATGATTTGTTATAGATGTGGCGGAGATGCAGGCAAAAGTGATATTTGCCCACATTGTGGCGCTGATATTAAAATATTTCAGAAGGTAGAGAGAGCATCAAACAGCTATTATAATGATGGCTTGCAGAAGGCTCAGGTAAGAAACCTGTCGGGGGCAATTATCAGCTTAAGACAAGCCCTTAAGCTGTACAAGTATAACACTCAGGCGAGAAACCTGCTTGGTCTTGTATATTATGAGATGGGTGAGGTTGTAGATGCCCTAAGTGAATGGGTTATAAGTGCAAATTATAAGCCGGATGATAATCTGGCAATCAATTATCTGAGAGAAATCAAGGAGAACCGTTCGCAGCTGGATGCTGCTAACCAGACTATTAAAAAATATAATCAGGCCCTGCTCTACTGCAGGCAGGATAGCAGGGATCTGGCGATAATCCAGTTAAAGAAGGTTTTATCCCTTAATCCAAAGCTTGTGAAGGGACACCAGCTTCTGGCTCTTCTATATATGCAGGAGAAGCAGCCGGAAAAGGCAAAGAGGGCGCTCCGTGATGCGGGAAGGATAGACACTGACAATACAACTACCCTCCGTTATCTCAAGGAAGTAAACAGGCAGCTTAAGGAAAAGGGCAAGGACAATAAGCCTAAAAATGATGATTTGATTTCATACCAGAGCGGCAATGAGACAATCATCATGCCAAAGAGGTTCAGGGAAAGCTCAGTGGGCAGTACCCTGGGATATATATTGATAGGACTGCTGGTAGGTGTGGCAGCTACTGTATTTTTGATTGTACCGGGTGTAAAGAGCACAATAAAAGAGGATGCAAAGAACTCCCTGCTTGAAGCAAACGATACCATATCAAACAATGCTATCACCATCAGTGATTTACAGAGCCAGATAGAAGACCTGCAGGGTCAGATAGATGAGTCAAAGTCAAAGGACAGTGAGGAAGCGACAAAGACAGCCACATATGAGGCACTGTTAAATGCTTATGTAGCTTACACTTCAAATGATACAGTGTCAGCTGGTTCGTATCTGGAAAAGGTGGATGCTTCCATTTTGACAGGGCAGGCTTTGGATGCTTATAACAGCATAAATGAAACAGTCAGTGCCAACTATCTGGAAGAGCTGTACAATGAGGCATATGGTTACTACACAGCCTATGATTATGAGAATGCGGCAGAGAGCTTCCAGAAGATTGTAGACCAGGACGAGAGCTACAGGGACGGCTCGGCTGCCTACTATCTGGCACAGTCATACAGAAAGATTGAGAACATGGACGCTGCAAAGACCTATTATCAGTATATACTTGACAATTATCCAGGTACAGAGAAGGCAAACACAGCAGCAAACTATGTAAATGCACAATAAAATATATATTATACAAAAGATGTCAGGACAGAAATGCCCTGGCATTTTTGTATGCCATAGTATGCAGAAAAGCTGCCAGTGGCAGGTTTTCTGTATTTAAGACTAAGACAGGAGGCAGAAATGAGAGAACAGGAACTATTGTATAAGATGCCAAAGGAGCTTGACCATCATTGTGCCAGGCTGCTGATAGCAAGCATTGACAACATGGTGGACAAGAGGGGAGTAAAAAGGCTGGTGCTGGACTTTGGTGAGACATGCTTTATGGACAGCTCAGGGATTGGAGTGATAATAGGCAGGAGCCGAAAAATGAAGTTTATGGATGGAGAACTGCTTGTCTGCGGTGTGACACCGAGGATTGAGCGAATATTTGAAGCGTCGGGGCTGTATAAAATTGTGAAGGTGAGGGAATAAGATGGATAATAATATGAAAATTACATTTGATGCTAAATCTGTGAATGAAGCCTTTGCCAGGATGGTGATTTCTGGATTTATCATGGAATTAGACCCTACCATGGAGGAACTGGATGATATAAAGACGGCTGTGTCAGAGGCTGTGACTAATGCCATAATCCATGGAGAGGCAGAAGAGGTTGAGATGGAGTGTTCATATGCAGGAAGGCGGCTGACTGTGGTGGTGACAGATAAGGGAATAGGAATAGAAAATCTGAATCAGGCTATGGAGCCATTTTTTACCACCAAGCCTGAGATGGAACGCTCAGGTATGGGCTTTGCCTTTATGGAAGCCTTTATGGATAAGCTTGAGGTCTGGTCAAAGCCAGATGAGGGCACAAGAGTTACCATGGTAAAGCAGTTAGGAGGCACTAACGAGTAAGACCCCTACAAAAGATGACAGCTTAAGGGAGTACATAAAAAGAGCAAGGGCAGGAGACAGGGAGGCAAAGGATGCACTGGTGCTTGAAAATATGGGGCTTGTGCACATGGCTGTGAAGCAGCTCAAGGCAAGGGGCTATTCCATATCAAATTCCTGTTGTGTGGGAAAGGATGAGCTGGCTGGCAGCAGGCAGTATGAGAGGGATGACATCATACAGATTGGAGTCATGGGTTTAATCAAGGCGATAGACAGGTTTGACCCAGATACGGGCAATGCTTTTTCTACCTATGCTGTGCCTATGATAATTGGAGAAATCAGGCGCTTTATGCGGGATGATAGACAGGTGCATGTCAGCAGAAAAATACTGGAGGATGCGGCAAAGATAGCAGCAGTCACGCAAAAAATGGAAGAGCCCGAGTATATCACAGTGGAGCGTCTGTGTGAACTTACAGGTCTTAAGAGAGAGGATGTGATCGTGGCGATGGACGCAAATATGCCTGTCAACTATCTCTCCCAGCCCATCGGAGATGATGGGGTTCTGGGAGATGTAATCGAGGATATAAACTCAGGCGAAGTGGATGTGAACAGGATAGAAAACAGCATCCTGCTGGCAGGTCTGCTGGATGAGCTGAATGGTGAGGAGAGAAAGCTTATATATATGAGATATGTAAAAAACATGACCCAGAGCCAGATAGCCTCAGCCATGAATATGAACCAGGTTGCTGTGTCGAGGATGGAGAAAAAAATACTGGAAACCATGAGAAGAAGAGTAACTTGAAAAACCTGCCAAATGCTGATAATATGGTCTAAACGGAGGAAACTGAAGTTATGGAAACAAAAGCAAAATTACCTATGGACTATGACAATTATGTCTTTGATTTATATGGGACACTGGTTGACATCCACACTGACGAAAATAAGGAAGTAATTTGGAAAAGACTTGCCATGTTTTATGGCTATTATGGAGCCCTGTATGAGCCGGACGAGCTTAAGAGCGCATATAAGAGACTGGTAAGCGGTAAGGAGCTTGCGCTTAAAAGCGAGCTTTCAGGCAATCCAAGATATGAGCATGAGGCTTCTCCTGAAATTGAGATTACAGATGTGTTTATGGATTTGTATAAGGAAAAGGGAGTGGAGGCTTCACAGGAGCTTGCTGTGCATACAGGGCAGTTTTTCAGAGTGCTGGCAACCGACCATGTGCATTTATATCCGGGGACAAAAGAGATGCTTTCTTATCTGAGAGAAGCAGGCAAAAAAGTATATCTCCTGTCTAATGCCCAGAGAATTTTTACGGAGTATGAGCTGCGGGGAGTGGATATCTTTAAATATTTTGATGCTTTCTTAATCTCGTCTGATTATAAGACAAAGAAGCCGGACAAGAGATTTTTTGATGCTTTAATAGAGCAGGAGAAGCTTGACCCTCAGAAATCTATATATATAGGAAACGATTCTAAAAATGACATAGAGGGAGCAAGGCAGGTTGACTTTGCCACATTCTATGTAAAATCAGATATTTCACCTGTAAATGACAGTGCGCCTATGGCGGATTATTCTGTCAATAATTTTACTGAATGGGAATATTAAATAAATATAAAATTTGTATATAATTCCCATGAATCTGGTTTATTTTGGCAAAATATAGCCATTATAAACAAAATTTTTTTTTTGAGGTTGAATTATACTTTAAGAGTAGTAAAATGAGAACGTCAAAAAGGCAATATAAATAGTTTCAGAGGTGATTAAAATGACAAACATACCATTGTGGTTATGCATCCCATTTGCATGCTTATTGCTCTGCATTGCAATTTTTCCATTGGTTAAGCCTGAATGGTGGGAGAAAAACCGAGCATATGCCGTAATATTATGGTCGCTTTTATTTATCATTCCATTTGCGATTAAATACGGCGCTGGCACAGCTGCTGAAACAGTACTCGAGTGTATCATAGGAGACTATCTTACATTTATCGTATTGTTGTTTGGTCTGTTCTGTGTTGCAGGTAACATCAAGCTTGAGGGAAGCCTTGCAGGTAACCCGAAGGTAAACGTAGTTTTACTTACTATAGCTACACTATGTTCAAGCTGGATTGGTACAACAGGAGCATCAATGCTTTTTGTAAGACCAATCATTCAGATGAATTCATGGAGAAAAAATAAGACACACATTATGGTATTCTTCATATTCCTCGTATCAAACATCGGAGGATGTCTGACACCAATCGGAGATCCACCACTTTTGATGGGATTTTCACGAGGAGTTCCATTCTTCTGGAGCCTTAGATTAATACCTATTTTATTAGTAAACATGGTAATTCTCCTTGTAATATTCTACTTCCTGGATAAGAAAGCTTACCAGAAGGATATTTCAAAGGGATTAATGCCAGAAATCAAAGAGGGAGAGCCTCTTGTAAGAATTAAGGGTGCTCATAACTTTATCTTCATCATCATGATTGTAGTTGCTGTTATCTTAAGCGGTGTTCTTCCAGAGCTTGACGCATTCAAGAACGCAGCTGGTGAGGTTATCGGTATCCACATTTTTGGTGAGGTAAGACTTACAGTTCCAGCTATTATCGAGGTTGCTATCATCCTCCTTGCTGCATTCCTGTCATTCAAGACTACTAATGTTGAGATTCGTAAGCAGAACCATTTTACATGGGGAGCTATCGAGGAAGTTGCTGTACTTTTCATCGGAATCTTCATTACAATGCAGCCAGCTCTTATGATTTTAAAGAGCGCAGGAGCAAGCCTTGGACTTTCACACCCATTCCAGATGTTCTGGGTAACAGGTGCGCTTTCAAGCTTCCTTGACAATACACCAACATACCTTGTATTCCTTACTACAGCAGGTTCTATGAGCTTTGCATCAGGAGTTGCAACAACAGTTGGTACAATACCAGTCAAGATGCTTATGGCTATCTCATGTGGTGCTGTATTTATGGGTGCTAATACATACATCGGAAATGCTCCTAACTTTATGGTTAAGTCTATTTCAGATGAAAACGGTGTTAAGATGCCATCCTTCTTCGGATATATTGGATGGTCTGTTAGATACTTGATTCCAGTGTTTATTATTGACACATTATTGTTCTTTTTATAGAGGAGGGGTAAGATATGGAATTTAATGATAAGAAAATCCAGGATCTTGCGGTCCGAATTTATGAATTAGATGAAGAAGTATACAAAGAGCTTGGTTCAAGCCTTGGCAGGGTATTTACTGGTGACAGGGATGTTGCCATCAGAAATATCATGGAGGTTCTTCACGAGAGAAATCAGGGATTTAAAATCAGAAGTGAGCTTGCCCTGATAAGTAACATGGCTCGTACTATCAAGAACAAGGATAGACGCCATGAGATTATGAAAAAATACGGAGAAATCCTTGATGAGACAATGAATCTCCCTACAAGCTATGCTGATGGAGATATCCTTGATCCAAAGATTGCCGACTTAAACAGCGTCAACTTACATGACCGTTTCAAGGAAGATGACCATATCATCATCTGTATTGGACGTTCCTGTGGTTGTGGCGGAAACGAAATCGGATTTGAGCTGGCAGATGCACTTCGTATGAATTTCTATGATGTATCTGTTATGAATGAGGTGTTCAAGCAGCAGAGCGGTGAGGATGCAGCCCAGGCAATCGCATCTATCCAGCAGAAGAAGCATGAGTCTCTCATTAAGAGAATCAAGAACTTCGCTAAATACCATGGACTTCCACAGGATGATGTGCTTTTCTTTGATACAAGCAAGTTCCTTGTTGAGAAGGCAAAGCAGGAGGATTTTGTAGTAATGGGTCGTTTCGCAGATGCTATCCTTACAAACAATCATATTCCTCATGTAAGTATTTTCGTTACAGCTCCTGTAAAGCGCCGTGTGCAGAGACTTATGGAGATTAATCCTAAGTTCACAGCTAAGCAGGCTAAGGCTCTTATTGATGCTGAGGATAAGCGTCACCAGACTAAGTATAAGTACTATACCGGCAGAAAATGGAGCAAGGCTTCTAACTATGACTTGTGTATCAACAGTGCAAGCTATGGTGTGAAGGGCTCTATGGATTTGATTATCCGTGCGCTTCGTCTGGAGGACAGGGTTAAGGATAATTCAGTGAATAAATAGGATGTCGTGGACATTCGATGATTTTGGCAGGCATGCCCTTTGAGGGCAGCCTGCTTTTTTGATGTCTTTGGTGTATGTTTCTACTTAAATATGGAAATAGTATGTATATAAAATTTGGCAATTCTATTATGGAAGGAGAAACATATGGCATATTTAGAAATCGAAAAAGTCCTGGGCAGGGAGGTTCTCGACTCAAGAGGCAATCCTACTGTGGAGGCTGAAGTACATCTGTATGATGGCACTGTAGGCAGGGGAATCGCTCCGTCTGGTGCGTCAACTGGTGAGTTTGAAGCTCTGGAGCTCAGGGACAAGGATGAGAAGAGATATCTGGGCAAGGGTGTGCAGAATGCCGTTGACAATATCAATACAGTGATTAATACAAGGCTTGAGGGGATGGATGCCTCTGACATTTATGCTGTTGACAAAGCCATGATAGAGGCAGATGGCACGGATGACAAGTCAAAGCTTGGTGCAAATGCTATTCTTGCCGTGTCAATTGCTGCATCTGATGCGGCGGCAAAATCTCTTGATATTCCACTTTACAGATTTATAGGTGGTCTGGCGGCTGCGACAATGCCTGTTCCTATGATGAATATTATAAACGGTGGGGCGCATTCCAGAAATTCCATTGATTTTCAGGAGTTTATGATAATGCCTGTGGGGGCCTGCTGTTTTAAGGAAGCTCTGAGAATGGGGGCAGAGGTCTATCATTCGCTGTCAAGGGTTTTAAATATGAAGGGATTGTCAACAGCGGTTGGTGATGAGGGAGGCTTTGCACCTGATTTTGACACTGTGGAGGATGTGCTTGACACCATGACAGAGGCTGTAAAGCAGGCTGGCTATGAGTGCGGCAGGGATATATGCTTTGCCCTTGATGTGGCTGCAAGTGAGTGGAAGCCCTTACACAAGGAGGGAATGATGGCAGCTGAGCATGAGATTACAAGGCAGGCAGCGTATCATATGCCAAAGTGTGGGAGGGATTACTCTTCGGATGAGCTTATAGATATGTACAGAAAGCTCATAGAGAAATATCCTATTGTATCTATTGAGGATCCACTTGATGAGGAGGATTGGAATGGCTGGCAAAAGATTACAGCTGAGCTTGGAGGCAGGGTGCAGCTTGTGGGAGACGATTTGTTTGTAACCAATACAAAACGTCTGACAAAGGGGATAGAGAGTGGCTGTGGCAATTCCATTCTTATAAAGGTAAATCAGATTGGCTCTGTATCAGAGGCTCTTGACGCAATCAAGCTGGCGCACAGGGCTGGATATACAGCGATTGCCTCCCACCGCTCAGGGGAGACTGAGGACACCACAATAGCAGACCTTGCTGTGGCGATGAACTGTGGGCAGATAAAGACTGGCGCACCCTGCAGGAGTGAGCGTGTAGCAAAGTACAATCAGTTGCTCAGAATAGAAGAGGAGCTGGGAGAAGCTGCTTCTTATCTGGGACTTAGGGCACTTAAAAAATAGCATGTCATTCACCCAAATTTGAGTTTATAAATATTTTAGAATTTTTATTAGCACTCACACTTGACGAGTGCTAATAATGGTGCTATAACATAATCAACAAAAGAAAACAAATAAAACTTAAAGGAGGAAGGACATATGTTAATGCCTAGTATTTTTGGAGAAAACTTATTTGATGATATTTTTGATGGTGACTTTTTCAGACCAGCAGCTGGAAGCAATAGATATAGCAACGCAAATGCAGCAGTGATGAAAACTGATGTCAGAGAAAATCAGGACAGCTTTGATATTGATATTGACCTTCCAGGATATAAAAAGGATGATGTAAAGGCAGAGCTTAAGGATGGTTACATGACCATCACAGCCGAGAAGAATGACAGCAATGAGGAGAAGGACAACAAGGGCAATTACATCAGAAGAGAACGTTTTTATGGAACCTGCAGCAGAAGCTTCTATGTAGGAGAGGATGTTACAGAGGAAGATATAAAGGCTAAGTTTGAGGATGGTATTCTCAAGATTAATGTTCCTAAGAAGGAGAAGAAAGAGGAGATTCCTCAGAAGAAATACATTAGTATTGAAGGCTAGATAGCTTGAAGGTTCTGGCGCACGGCGGTTTTAAATAAGCGGTTGTGCGCCAGAATAATTATGGAAATACAAAATAATATTTGTTATACAACCAACACAACAGGGAGGTGTGGAAATGAACATACAGAAATTTACTCAGAAATCAATAGAAGCAGTCAACGACTGCGAGAAACTTGCATACGATTATGGCAATCAGGAGATAGAGCAGGAGCATTTGCTGTTGGCACTTTTGGAGCAGGAGGATGGACTAATTCCTAAACTGATAGAGAAGATGGAGATTGACTTACATCACTTTACCGAGAATGCCCGTCGCCATCTTGAAGCGAGGACAAAGGTCAGTGGTGCTGGTCAGTTATATGTGGGTAAGGATTTGAACAATGTACTTATCCATGCAGAGGACATAGCAAAATCAATGGGAGATGAATATGTGTCTGTTGAGCATCTTTTCCTGTGTCTGCTCAAATATCCTAACAAGGCTATGAAGGAGCTTATAAAGGAGTACGGACTTACAAAGGATCGTTTCCTCACAGCCCTTTCAACAGTAAGAGGAAACCAGAGAGTCACAAGCGATAACCCAGAGGCTACATATGATACCCTCGAAAAGTACGGCTATGATATGGTGGAGAGAGCCAGAGAGCAGAAGCTTGACCCTGTAATCGGTAGGGATGATGAAATCAGAAATGTCATCCGTATTTTATCGAGAAAGACCAAGAACAATCCAGTTTTAATCGGTGAGCCTGGTGTAGGTAAAACTGCAGTAGTAGAGGGTCTTGCCCAGCGTATAGTAAAGGGTGATGTACCAGAAGGACTGAAAAATAAAAAGCTTTTTGCTCTGGATATGGGGTCTCTTGTAGCTGGTGCAAAATACCGTGGTGAGTTTGAGGAGAGACTCAAGGCTGTTCTTGAGGAGGTCAAAAGCTCTGAGGGACAGATAATCCTCTTTATAGATGAGCTCCATACTATTGTGGGAGCAGGAAAAACAGATGGAGCCATGGACGCAGGACAGCTTCTTAAGCCAATGCTTGCAAGAGGTGAGCTCCACTGTGTAGGTGCTACAACCCTTGATGAGTACAGAGAGTACATTGAGAAGGATGCAGCTCTTGAGAGACGTTTCCAGCCAGTTATGGTTGACGAACCGACAGTAGAGGATACTATCTCAATTCTTCGAGGTCTAAAGGAGAGATATGAGGTATATCACGGTGTAAAAATTACAGACTCTGCTCTTGTTACAGCAGCAGTTCTTTCAAATAGATATATATCTGACAGGTTCCTGCCAGATAAGGCAATTGACCTGGTGGATGAAGCCTGTGCCCTTATCAAGACAGAGCTTGACTCCATGCCTACAGAGCTTGATGAGCTTAATCGTAAGGTAATGCAGCTTGAGATTGAAGAGACAGCTCTCAAAAAAGAGACAGACAATCTGAGCAGGGAGAGACTTGCAAACCTGCAGAAGGAGCTGGCAGAGCTTAGGGCAGACTTTAATAACAAAAAAGCACAGTGGGCTAATGAGAAGAGCGCTGTTGACAAGGTGTCAAAGCTCCGTGAATCTATTGAGTCTACAAAGAATGAGATTAAGACCGCCCAGCAGAACTATGACCTTGAGAAGGCTGCAGAGCTTCAGTATGGTGTATTGCCACAGCTTGAAAAACAGCTTGAGGCAGAGGAAGACCAGCTTAAGAACCGTGATCTGTCACTAATCAGAGAGAATGTGAGTGATGAGGAGATTGCCCGTATCATCTCAAGATGGACTGGTATCCCTGTAGCAAAGCTCACTGAGAGTGAGAGAAACAAGACTCTTCATCTGGATGACGAGCTGCACAAGAGAGTCATAGGTCAGGATGATGGTGTCACAAAGGTTACAGAGGCGATTATCCGTTCAAAGGCTGGTATCAAGGATCCTACAAAGCCAATCGGCTCATTTATGTTCCTTGGACCAACTGGTGTAGGTAAGACTGAGCTTGCCAAGGCACTGGCAGCAAGCCTCTTTGATGATGAGAGCAATATGGTAAGACTTGATATGAGTGAGTACATGGAGAAGTACTCAGTGTCACGACTCATCGGTGCGCCTCCAGGATATGTAGGCTATGATGAGGGCGGTCAGCTCACAGAGGCAGTCAGACGTAAGCCTTATTCAGTAGTCCTCTTTGATGAGGTGGAAAAGGCACATCCAGACGTATTTAATGTACTCCTTCAGGTGCTGGATGATGGACGAATCACAGACTCTCAGGGCAGAACTGTAGATTTTAAGAACACAATTATCATCATGACAAGCAACATCGGCTCACAGGAGCTGTTGGATGGCATAGATGAAAACGGCATGATTAAGCCAGGCTGCGAGGCTGAGGTAATGGGCGAGCTTAGAAGCCACTTCAGACCTGAGTTTTTGAACCGTCTTGATGAAATCATACTGTTTAAGCCATTGACCAAGGACAATATCGGAAATATCATAACCCTGCTCATGGCTGACCTCAACAAGAGGCTTGAGGACAGGCAGATAAAGGTAAGCCTTACAGACTCTGCGGCGGCCTTTATCACAGATAATGGCTACGACCCTGTATATGGAGCCAGACCACTTAAGCGCTATCTGCAAAAGAATGTGGAGACGCTGGCTGCAAAGCTTATACTTGCAGATGAGGTCAGGGCAGGCGATACAATACTTATTGACACAGATAATGGTGCTTTGACAGCCCGGGTGGAGAGAGCTTAATGCCAGAAGCATGAAGCCCTCTGCCAGCCATCAGAACAGGATGCAGTTGACTGATACTGGTGTCTGCCACTGGGAAACAAGTGTCCTCTTGGGAAAAACGCACATTATATTGGTAAAATATAGCATTAAATATGGCATAACGTAGAAAAAAATATACTCACTTGAAAAGCGTCTTGAATTCATGTATCCTAGACAGTGGGAAAAATGAATTTTTAGACGCTTTATTATTCATTTAATAAAAGAAAAATAATCATTTTTTTAATTAAATACAGAAATTTGCAAGATTAAGAGGAAAATAATTCAAAATGGATTTATTCGATTACATGAGAGAACAGAATATGGAATCGGAAGCACCCCTTGCATCAAGACTGAGACCTACCACTCTGGATGAGGTAGTAGGCCAGCAGCATATAATAGGCAAAGATAAGCTCTTATACAGGGCTATAAAGGCTGATAAATTAAGCTCTATTATATTTTATGGGCCGCCAGGAACTGGCAAGACCACACTTGCAAAGGTGATTGCCCATACCACAAGCGCAGAGTTCATGCAGATAAATGCCACATCAAGCGGCAAGAAGGACATGGAGGATGTGGTAGCCAAGGCAAAGGATAATCAGGGGATGTTTGGCAAGAAAACCATCCTGTTTGTAGATGAGATACATCGCTTTAACAAGGGGCAGCAGGACTATCTGCTGCCATTTGTGGAGGACGGCACGATAATTTTAATCGGAGCCACCACCGAGAATCCTTACTTTGAGGTAAATGGTGCGCTTTTGTCAAGGTCAGTCATATTTGAGCTTAAGAAGCTGTCTAAAGAGGATATAAAGACTCTTATCATGAGGGCAGTAACAGATGTGAAGAAGGGCATGGGCTCCTACAAGGCGCAGATTGATGATGATGCGCTGGAATTTCTGGCAGATGTGTCAAACGGAGATGCCAGGGCAGCTCTTACAGCGGTAGAGCTTGGAGTGCTCACAACAGAGCGTTCAGATGATGGAATCATACACATTACAATAGATGTGGCAAGTGAATGTATACAAAAAAGAGTCATATCTTATGATAAAAAGGGAGATAATCATTACGATACCATCTCAGCATTTATAAAGAGCATGAGAGGCTCAGACCCTGATGCAGCAGTCTACTATCTGGCGAGGATGCTGTATGCGGGTGAGGATGTAAAGTTTATCGCAAGGCGAATCATGATACTTGCGTCGGAGGATATAGGAAATGCAGACCCAAATGCCCTTGTTGTTGCCACAGCGGCGGCACAGGCGGTAGAGAGGATAGGTATGCCTGAGTCACAGATAATACTGAGTCAGGCGGTCACATACATGGCATGCGCTCCTAAAAGCAATGCGGCCTACGAAGCCATAAGCAGGGCTATGGGAGTGGTACAGTCCACAAAGACACCGCCTGTACCGACACATCTGCAGGATGCACATTATGGCTCAGCACAGAAGCTGGGGCATGGTGTGGGTTATCAGTATGCACACGATTATCCAAACCATTATGTGAAGCAGCAGTATCTGCCAGATGGACTTACTGATCAGGTGTTTTATGAGCCAGGTGATTTGGGCTATGAAGCCCAGATGAAAGCTCATATGAGAAAGCTTCATGATGAGGCGGAGTGAAATATAATCTGATTCGTTAAATGAGTTAATATGAATTAAAACATATATAAAACCAGGAGGACAGAGATGAAAAAATATCAGGACATGACAAAGGAAGAATTACTGGAAGAAAAAACAGCACTTGAGGCAGAGTATGCAAAGATTAAGGACATGAAGCTTAATCTTGATATGTCAAGAGGAAAACCAGGTACAGACCAGCTTGACCTTACAATGCCAATGCTTGATGTGCTTAATTCAAAATCGGTATTAAAGAGTGAAAATGGTTTAGAGCTTCGTAATTATGGATGTCTTGATGGTATTCCAGAGGCTAAAAAGCTGGTTGCAGACATGGTAGGCACAAAGCCTGAGAATGTAATTGTATATGGCAACTCAAGCCTTAATATCATGTACGACCAGGTAGCCAGAGCCGAGCTTTTCGGATTGTGTGGAAATACTCCATGGTGCAAGCTTGATAAAGTGAAATTTCTTTGTCCTGTGCCTGGATATGACAGACATTTTGCCATAACAGAAGAGTTTGGAATCGAAATGATAAATATTCCAATGACAGCAGATGGTCCTGATATGGATATGGTAGAGGAGTATGTAAACAATGATGAGTCTGTAAAGGGTATCTGGTGTGTGCCTAAATACTCTAACCCAGACGGTATCGTGTACTCAGATGAGACTGTTAAGCGTTTTGCAGCCTTAAAGCCAGCGGCAGCAGACTTTAGAATCTTCTGGGATAACGCATATGCAGTACACCATCTCTATGATGATAATCAGGCACAGATTCCTGATATTTTATCCCTCTGCGAGGAAAACGGCAATCCAGACATGGTATTTGAGTTCTGCTCAACAAGTAAAATCAGTTTCCCTGGTGCTGGAATTGCAGCAATTTCTACATCAAAGGCAAATGTAGAGGACATCAAGAAGCGTCTCACAATCCAGACAATCGGACATGATAAGACAAACCAGCTGCGTCATGTACTTTACTTCAAGGATATTGATGGAATCAAGGCTCACATGAGCAAGCAGGCCGCTCTTATCAGACCTAAGTTTGAGATGATTGATGAGCTGCTGACAAAGGAGGCAGCATCAAGAGGAATCGGTACATGGATTAAGCCATTAGGTGGATATTTTATCGGCTTTAATGCCCTTCCTGGCTGCGCAAAGGAGATTGTAGCAAAGTGTAAGGAGGCAGGAGTAGTGCTGACAGGTGCAGGCTCTCCATTCCCATACAAGAAGGATCCACAGGATTCTGTAATCAGAATTGCACCTACATTCCCATCCCTTGAGGAGCTCACAAAGGCAGCCCAGGTATTTGTAGTTGTCACAAGACTTGTCAGTGTCAATAAAATACTTGAGAATAAATAGTACTTTTGGTATAATAGTCCCTAGAAGTGTACAAATTAACTGAAAAGCAGGGATTACGAATGGGATTGTTTAAGAAAGATACAAAGGCTGTTTCAGATGAAACTGCCAGACAAACAGAATTAGAGAAGCTTCTGGCAGAGGTTTCATCAGATGCTCAAAGGCTTGCAGCATCCATTGATGCTGTGAAGAAGCATGTTAACAAGGTATCTGGTGATACGGATAATATTTCTGATATTATGCAGCAGTACGGTGCATATATACAGGAGATGAATGCCAGTGTAATAGAGATTGCAAATGTGATGGAGGATATGGAATCTTCCTTTGAGGGCATGAGCGAGGAAGCAAAGGAAGGTGCTGATTATGCCCAGAACAGCAACAACGAGGCCTACGACATAATGACTAGGTCAGAGAAGGAAAAGGCTTCGGTTGGCGAGAGAGCAGACGCAGTTGAGATTGCACTGATGGAGAAGATTGAACAATCCAAAGAAGCAGAAAAAATCCTTGACCTTACAGCTGATATCATGGAGATTGCAGACCAGACTAATCTGCTGGCACTTAATGCCTCTATAGAGGCTGCCCATGCAGGCGATGCAGGTAAGGGCTTTGCAGTTGTTGCAGATGAGATTACCAAGCTTGCAGCAAGTTCAAGTGCCACAGCAAGCCAGATTAAGGAAATATCTAATACAGTTTTAAGTGCTGTCACAGGACTTGCCCAGGAAGCAAATAACGTTGTTGAGTTCATGAAGGACAAGACAATGGGCAGCTATGCACAGCTTGTAGAGGTAGGCCGCAAATATCAGGCTGATTCAAAGATTATGTTTGATAAGATGCAGGATTTCTCGTTTATGTCGCAGAATCTCTTAAAGCAGGTAGAGGATTCTACAAGGTCGGTTGAGGCTATAAGAAATGCCACATCCCAGTCTGCAAATGCAGTGACAACACTTAATGATGAAATCTCAGGGGTTGCAGGTGCCATGTCTGAAATCAAGACAGAGAACGAGGAAATCGAGACCCTTGCAAACAAAATTGCAGATAGCATATAGTATATAGACATAATTAATCTGCCGTATCAGGTGCTGGTACGGCAGATTTTTTGTGTTTAATTTGCAAAATTTTAAAATAGGTATTGCAAATTATAAAAAACTGTTGTATATATAATATATCTTTTCTCGGTGACGTAATCGTCACAATTTCCAACTTTTATTAATTATATGTTGCAGGCAGAGTGCGTTTTTCTCTGGATATTTATTGTTGAATATGGAGGAAAAAATATGAAAGAAATATTTCAGGAATACGGACCAGCTATAATTACATTTGTTGTTGTTTTACTTATTGTTGCAATTATGTACACACTCACAAACGGACAGGATTCGGTTGTGGGAACCCAATTCACACAGATGATTCAGGACTTTTTCAATTCCGCCAAGGATGTCACAGATATGGCAGTGCCAGGTGTGAAATAGGAGGATAGGCTATGGGAGATGTCCTGCTGCCGAACAAATTCGGTGCGTTTTACAAATATCTGCAGGATGATGAGGTGACGGACGTAGACTACAATGGCAAGGATGTGTGGATAAAGGATGTGTATAATCGCAGATACAAGGTGGATGAGCCAGAGATTACCCCACATTTTGTAAATGATTTTTGCCAGAGGGTGGCGGATGTTGCTTCAAAATCCTTTAACAGGAATATGCCTGTGCTGGAAGCCGAAACCAAGGAGTACAGAATAACCTGTGTATATGATTCGGTTACTGTATCAGGCAAGGCGGTATGTATCAGAAAAACCTCTTCATCCCCAAGAATAAGCTACCGTAAGGCTGTTGAAGAGGGCTATGCTACAGAGGAGATACTCAATCTGCTGATTAACTGCATGTTGGCAAAGATGAATATAATTGTCTGCGGGGAACCGGGGGCAGGAAAGACTGAGTTCGCAAAGTTTCTGGCAAAATATCTGCCAGAGACGGAGCGTGTAATCACCATAGAGGATAATCCGGAGTGGCATTACCGGGAGACCAAGCCTATGGCTGACTGCATAGAGCTCAGGGTGAGAGACAATTTCAGCTATTCACTGGCTCTTAAAACCTGCATGAGATTAAATCCTAACAGGGTGTTTTTGTCTGAGGTACGCTCTGTGGAGGCAGTACACTTGGTGGAGTGTATGCTGATGGGGGTAAAGGGTCTCTCCACCATACACACAGATGATGTGCGCAAAATACCTGACAGAATGTTAAACATGATGCCGCAAATTGATGCCGACAGGCTTGAAAAGGAGCTGTATGAGTGCATTGATGTGGGGGTGCTTATCAAGTCAAAGGAAGGACTCGATGGAAAGAAAAAGCGTTTTATAGACCAGGTGGGCTTTTTCTATCGGGATAAGGGCGTAAATAAAGTAAGCCTTGTCGCTCATGGGGGTGAGCTGACAGGAGAAAAGATTCCACCATCAAAGCTTGATAAGCTGACCCAGGAACAAATCGATAATCCCTTTGAATGTGGACTTGCAGAGAAGGAAAGCATATCAAAGGAAGCTAAGGAGACAGAGAAAAACAGGGGGATAAGTGAATATGGAAGCTACAAGGTCACAAAGGAAAAATTTAAGTCAAAGGCTGAGACGGATAAATCCGCTGTATGTATATAATGAACAGCGTTCATACGGCGATTATGCTGGATTTGTAAAAATGCTCATGTCCTATGTGTTTATATGTGCAGGCATGCTTTTTGCAGGAAAATTATTTAAGCTTGAGTCAGGACAGAAGCTTTTTCTGGTCATATATACATATATACTGACCCCATATATTGTACTTGGAAGGGTAAAGTCTGCATATTATCAGCGCAAGTTCTGGGATGTAAACAAGTATATGGAAAAGATGCTTTATTACTTTAAGGCAAAGCCAAAGCTCTTAGAATGCTGGGGCATGGTTCTGGAAATATTCCCGGCTGGGGAGATGCATGATGCAGTAAATTATGCTATTAACCATGTGAAGGTGAGTGACAATCTGGAAAATGGAAAGGCAGAAGCTGTAGCTGAACTGGCAAAAAGGTATAAGTGCAGCAGACTGCACCGGATACATGAGTTTTTCATGCAGGTAGAGCATGATGGCGGCGAGTATGATATGTCTATAGAGCTTTTGCTAAAGGACAGGCAGCTGTGGGCAGAGAGAGTGGAGGAGCTGCAACAGAAAAAGAGGTTCACAAGAATAAACATTATATTGTCTATGCTTATCGTGACGGTACTCTGCCTGTCTATTATGTATCTTCCAGGTATGGTTGCATCTAATGTGACATTTGCAGACATAGGTAAGATTAAGTTCGTACAGATTTCTGCCATGGGATATTTGATGCTTATGCTGCTTTTGTATGTGGCAGTCGACAGAAAAATGTGTGTTGACTGGTTAAAGGACGAGAACCTCTACACTGAAGCCGAGGCGAAGGAGCGCTATGATAAGCTGGTACGTGGACAGAAGGATACGACATTTGCAGGCGGGGTGAAGAGACATACACTAGGCTACAGAGCCTTGTTCAAGGTGTATACAAAGCAGCTTAAGCTTGCTATGCCAGTCTGGGTTATGCGTCTTGCCTTATTGCTGCAGACAGAGAATGTGCATGTTGCAATAAGGGAATCCTATGATGATGCACCGCCATGCTTCAAGCCTGCCATACATAAGCTCATAAATCAGATTGAGATGGAGCCTGATTCAGAAAGACCATATAATGAGTTTCTCTCTGAATTTGAATTGCCAGAATTTGAGGATGTCATGAGTACGCTCTACTCTATCCAGTCCGGGGCTGGAGGGGATGTAGAAATGGAGATAAGAAATATCGTAGACAGAGCGACTACTATGACTGACAAGGCGGAAAAAATAAAAAATGAGGATAAGATGGCTGCAATGCAATCATACGTTGCACTTCCAGGACTTATAGGGGCAGTCAAACTGATGGTTGATATGTCAGCCTTCCTCATGTCATTTTTATCCGTCAGGGTAATGTAGCAGACAGGAGGAAATATGAAGCATATACCAGTTATATACATATCAATTTTTATGATTTTATTTGGAGTGGCTGTCACCACAGGACTTATCAAGGCTAATATGACTGCACTGAGGGCATCTGAGTTTCACATGGATGCCATCGCTGAGATTGAAAACAGTAACTTTGCCGATTCAGTGATAGATGCGTGTGTCAGCCAGGCAGCAGAATGTGGTTATGAGCTGACTGTTGAGGAATTTACAGACGCAAGGGGAGTTACCAGCATGGCTGAGGTGGTGCTCAGCTATGACTATAGTATTCCGTTTCTGAATATTGAAAATAAATATTATAAGAGGGGGTATGCAAGATGAGGGTAATATTAGAAGAATTTGGAGAGCTTGCAGTATTTATTCTTATGGCGGTATGCCTGATGGTGAACTATGCGAATGTGCTTCTGGCGGTTACAGCGGGCTGATATGCACCATAGGTGATGTATAGATAATAATGGATAATTGTACAAAATGAAGGGAGAAGAATAATTGAAGCTGATAATGGAGGAAGCAGGGCAGGCGTTTATTGCTATAGTTGTGGGGCTTATGATGCTGCTTGTCATTTTTGGACTAAAGGACGGGGAAAACAGCCTGCTGGGGGCGATTTCCTTAAGTGCTCAGGTGCAGGCACAAAATTATGGGAGCTATGCAGACTCAGACGCAGCCCAGGCACAGGGGAAAATTCCAGAAAGCGGTATTTCATATGACAGCACAAAGCCTGTTATATACAGCAACAGGGAGGTTAATCTCCTGGAATATCTGCTTGTAGAAAAGAGCAGTGGAAATGTGCAGGCATCAAATCTGGGGCAGGGTGAAGCAATGTATATACTGGCGGTACGAAATAAAACAGGCACAGCGGGTGAAGAGAGTGTGAGCTGTATGGGGAACAGCACATACAGCTTTTCACAGGCTGGGATTTACAATATGCAGGTGAAGCTTGTTGATGCTAACAGCCGGGTGGTATATAAAACTATTGATTTTACAGTGCTTTAGGAGAGGAATGTCATATGAAAAATATAGCTATAATCATAAGCTTTGTGACAATGACAGTGATGACATTTTTTATAATCCAATCGCTTCAGATAAAGGAGTACAGGACGGTAGAGCTGTCAGAGGCTGTAGATAATGCCATGATAGCTGCTATGGATAACATAGCTCACAATAAGTGCTATGGGATAGGAAGCGATGAAGAACTTGTGGAGGACTTTAAGGAGATGCTTATGACATCGCTTGATTCTGAGTCGGATATTGATATTGATGTGATTTCGGCAGATTGCGAGAAGGGGGAGCTTTGTGTCAAGGTCACAGAAAAATTCAAGTATCTGAATAACAGGACAGGAACTCTTGCCAGGACAGGACAGATGGTAATAGACCAGAAGAAGCTGGAAAAGAGATACTATACCATGGAGTATTATGTCAATGACAGTATCTATAAGTGTATTGGGGCAGCAGAGGGAGAAGCGGTCATACTGCCAAAAAATCCGAAGCTTGCAGGGCATAAATTTATTGGGTGGAAACGTGAAAACGGAGAAATGCTAAGCCTGGATGGAAATAATGGCATAGTCACATCAGATGAGAAGCTGAGTGCGGTTTTTGAATAGTATTATTTAATTGCACATTGAAAACTTAATAGATATAATAGAAATGCAATGCAAGAGTTGCAAAAAATACAAAACAGGAGAAGGATGTATGAAGAAGAGATTTAAAAAATTTGCAGCATTAGCACTTGCTGTATCTACGGTAGTAATGGGGGCAGTGTGTCCGCAGACAGCAAAGGCAGAGACAAGGGACAATAGGCCAATCTACAGGCTCTACAATCCAGACAACGGAGAGCACCTGTACACCACAGATGAAAA
>CAVKUD010000018.1:0-16863 GCA_963659315.1 Senegalimassilia sp.
GGGATGACAACGGTGTATTCAACTTCGAGGGTGGATGTTATGCAAAGGTTATCGGACTTGACAAAGAGTCTGAGCCAGATATCTACAACGCAATCAGAAGAGATGCTCTTCTTGAGAACGTAACTGTTGATGCAAACGGCAAGATTGATTTTGATGACAAGAGCGTTACAGAGAACACTCGTGTATCTTACCCAATCAACCACATTACAAATATTGTTAAGCCTGTATCTTCAGCACCAGCTGCAAAGAACGTAATCTTCCTTTCAGCAGATGCATTTGGAGTACTTCCACCAGTATCTATCCTTACACCAGAGCAGACACAGTACTACTTCCTTTCAGGATTTACTGCAAAGCTTGCTGGTACAGAGCGTGGAATCACAGAGCCAACACCTACATTCTCAGCATGTTTCGGACAGGCATTCTTAGAGCTTCATCCTACAAAGTACGCTGAGGAGCTTGTTAAGAAGATGGAGAAGTCTGGAGCAAAGGCTTACCTTGTTAACACAGGATGGAACGGAACAGGAAAGAGAATCACAATCAAAGATACAAGAGGAATCATCGATGCTATTCTTTCAGGAGATATCCTTAAGGCTCCTACAAAGAAGATTCCAATGTTCAACTTTGAGGTTCCAACAGAGCTTCCAGGAGTAGATTCAGGAATCCTTGACCCACGTGACACATATGCAGATGCATCTGAGTGGGAGACAAAGGCTAAGGATCTTGCTGAGAGATTCAACAAGAACTTCGTTAAGTATACATCTAACGATGCTGGAAAGGCTTTAGTTTCTGCTGGACCACAGCTTTAATCTGAATATTTAGTATTTCAGGACTGGCGCACTGGCTGTTATATCAGCGGTGCGTCGGCTTTTTTTGTTCAAATCTCATATGTAAACTATAGAAATTGCCAATCCCCCCAATAAGTTGTAAAATAGAATAGTTGCATCAACCCCGACATTTAAAGGAGACCTATAAATGTTTGACATAGATTTAACATATGATGAATTACCATCCAATTCAGAAGCCAGCCTTTATAAGCTTATCCACCGTACAGCAGTAAGAGGCATCATCTACGACAATGACAAGCTTCTCATGGTTCAGACTAAGCACGGTGATTATAAGTTCCCTGGCGGCGGAGTGGGCGATGGCGAGACCTATGAGGAAGCCCTGCTCCGTGAGATAAGAGAAGAGACAGGACACGCAGATGTCACAGTCTGCTGTATGATAGGAAGGACATTTGAGCAGAATATCGACTGGTTTGAGGACAACGCATATTTTCAGATGGAATCCTACTATTATGTGTGCAGATTAAACAGCGACACTCTCTGTGATGCCGACCAGGAGGAGTATGAGAAAGCCTTAGGCTACAGAGCTGTCAAGGTGGATGCCGAGGATGCCTTTGAGTCCAATGAAGAGCTGTGGATTAAGGCAATGGCAGGGCAGACCAGACTAGAGAGTACCACATGGCCGAGAGAATATGACGGATTAGACAGAGAGTACAAGGTGCTTGAAGCAATCAAGGATATGGTTGTGGGTAAAATCATTGCCCAGGTCTATGACTGTGGACAAATCATCAAAAATGCAGACAGAAGCAAGGTGATTGTCAGTGAGAAGGCTGGCAAGGCAAACTTTGTCACCAGCTATGACAAGGCTGTGCAGGAGTTGATAAAGGACAGACTGCTCAGAGTTTTCCCTAATGCTGTCTTTGTCGGCGAGGAAGAGGATATACATGAGAGCATCAAAAAGGGATATGCTTTTATCGTAGACCCTATTGATGGCACCACAAACTTCATGAAGGATTATCACATGAGCTGCATTTCCGTGGGAATGACCTACAATGGAGACCTGCTTGCGGGCGTGATTTACAATCCGTATCTTGAGGAGATATATTATGCCAGGGCTGGAAAGGGTGCATTTTGTAATGGCAGGCAGATTCATGTATCGGATAATCCTATAGACAAATCCATTGTACTATTCGGGACTTCTCCATATAATCCAGAGCTTAAGGATAAGACCTTTGGACTTGCCATGGATTATTTTGACAAGGCTCTTGATTTGAGAAGAAGTGGCTCAGCAGCCCTTGACTTGTGTGCCATTGCATCTGGCAGGGCAGACTTGTACTTTGAGTGTATCTTAAGCCCATGGGATTATGCGGCAGGGGCACTCTTAGTCAGAGAAGCAGGAGGCAGGGTGACCACTCTCGAGGGTGATGAAATATCCTTGGAGAAGAAATGCTCAATCCTTGCGACGAACGGAGCTGCGGAATAATACAATTACATAAATTAAGTAACAGGTGAAAAGATGAGTAATAATGAAAGTAAAAAAGATAAATTTTCTATAATCCCCTATCTGATGGAATACAAGTGGCACTATCTGATAGGCATACTTGTGCTTCTGGCAGTGGATTTGGCGAGCCTTTATATCCCACAGTTTACAGGTGAGATAATAGACGGACTTACAGCCAAAACACTGGATATGGCTGGTGTCATAGGCATAATCAAAAAGATACTTGCAGCTGGAATCATCATGATGGTGGGCAGATTTGGATGGAGATATTTTATAATCGGCGCATCAAGAAGTATTGCGTACAGGCTCCGTGATGACATGTTTGGCCATCTTGAGACCCTGTCTGCCAGATACTTTAACAGTCACAAGACTGGTGATTTGATGGCGCATTTTACCAATGATTTACAGGCTGTCCGCATGGGAACAGGTATGGCTGTAATCACCACCTTTGATGCGGTGATTATGACTATCATGGTGCTGGTAAAAATGATTGTCTATGTGGATTTTAAGCTCACAGCCCTGGCATTTATTCCGCTGATTTTTATAGCCTTTGGCTGCTATTATTATGGAATAGAGTCCAAAAAGAGACAGCTTAAGAGGCAGGATGCCTTTTCTTATCTGTCAGACAAGGTGCAGGAGAGCTTTGCTGGCATAAGGGTTATCAAGGCATTTGTGCAGGAAGATAGGGACTTTGATGAGTTTGAGAAGGCCTGCGAGGATAACAAGGAGAAAAACCTTGCAGTTGTAAAGCTCAGAGCCATATTTGGACCAGCCCTTGACGCAATAATAGGTGTCAGTATCGTTATCACTCTGCTTGCAGGGGGCAGGATGGTGCTTGATGGTCAGGTGTCAATCGGACAGTTTGTGGCTTTTAACTCATATATCACCATGCTTGTGTGGCCTATGATTGCAACTGGTGACTGTATCAATATCTTCAGTCAGGCTGCCGCAGCCTGGGGCAGAATCAGCAGTATTTTTCTGGAAAAACCAGACATTGTTGACCTGGTACCAGAGGGGCTTTCAGGCCAGGATATGCATATAGAGGGTGATATCGAGATGAAAAACCTCACTTTCACATACCCAGACGGCACTGACCCTGTGCTTTCAGATATAAATGTCCATATCAAAAAGGGCGAAATGCTTGGAGTGCTGGGCAGGACAGGAAGTGGTAAATCAAGTCTTGCAGACCTGCTGCTTCGTATATATGACTGCGAGAAAGGCATGCTTTTAATCGATGGCAGAGCCATAACGGACTATCCTCTTGAAGTCCTGCACAGGGATGTGGCGTATGTGCCACAGGAAAACTTTATGTTTTCTGACACATTGGAAGAGAATATTGCCTTTGGACTTGAGGAGAGAATCAACGACCATCCAGAGCTTATAAATGAGATTCATCAGGCGGCAAAGGATGCCTGCATACACGATAACATTATGGATTTTCCAGATGAGTACAAGACAGTCGTGGGAGAGCGTGGAGTCACACTGTCGGGAGGACAGAAGCAGAGAAGCTCTATTGCCAGAGCCCTTCTCATGGATGCATCTGTCTTAATCTTAGACGATTCGCTTTCGGCAGTTGATACAGATACAGAGGAGCAGATACTTGAGAATCTCTTAAGGCTTAGAAAAGGCAAGACTACTATTGTCATTGCCCACAGGATTTCTACGCTTTCAAAGGCTGACCACGTGATGGTGCTTGAGAATGGCAAAATGACAGAGTACGGCACCCATGAGGAACTGGTGAAGCTTGGCGGCTTCTATGCAGACATATGTGAGAAGCAGCAATTAGAGCAGGAATTGGAGGTGATGTAGCATGGCAAAAATGAATGAAGACAGTATCGAATCAAAGTACAAGGGAAATGCCCTGCTGCGTCTCCTGTCATATGCAAAGCCCTACGCTTTCTGGATGACATTGGCTTTAATCCTTGTGCTTATTCTCACATGGTTTGACCTCTACCGCCCTATTTTAATTGGCGATGCAATCAATTTATTTGAAGCAAATGGTGACTATGATGTAATCGTAAGTACAGCCATAAAATACAGTATAGTACTGGCTCTGGGGCTTGTCTTTAATATAGCCCAGACCTGGATTCTCCAAAAGACAGGACAGAATATTATCCTCCAGGTCAGGAAAGAGCTGTATCTGCACATCCAGTCTTTAAGCAGCAGATACTTTGACCTGACACCAGTTGGCAAGCTGGTGACAAGAGTGTCAAATGATGTGGAAGCCTTAAACGAGATGTATTCTGACATTCTGGTTAAGCTTTTCAGAAATATAGTAAAAATCATAGGACTTGCAGTAGTCATGCTGGTATATGACTACAAGCTGGCACTTTTCTCATTTATACTGCTTCCTATAGTGATTTTGCTCACTGTATTTTTCAGGAGAATTGCGAGAAAAATCTACAGAATCTACAGGACGAGGCTTACAGACTTAAATACCTTTTTGTCCGAGCACCTGTCAGGAATGAGAATCATACAGATTTTCGGACGTGAGGAGAGAAAATACGAAGAGTTTCATGACAAAAATCAGAAGCTCTATAAGGCTTCTTACAATGAAATGTTTATTTTTGCAGTCTTCAGACCACTTATGTATATATTAAGTGTGCTTTCACTGATGATAGTGCTCTGGGTGGGAAGCAAGGAGGTATTCGCCTCAGTTATATCAGTGGGAACACTCTATATTTTTTCAAACTATATACAGTCCTTCTTTGACCCAATCCAGGAGCTTGCGGAGCAGTTCTCGACTTTACAGTCATCAATTGCTTCTGCTGAGAAGATTTTTACAATCATGGATGAGGACTTCTCTATAGATGAGGTTGAAAATCCTGTAATCCTGCCTGAAATCAAGGGTAGAATCGAGTTCGACCATGTCTGGTTTGCTTATGATGATGAAAACTATGTCTTAAGGGATGTGTCCTTTGTCATTGAGCCTGGTCAGAAGGTTGCCTTTGTGGGTGCAACAGGCGCTGGAAAATCATCTATACTTAACCTGATTGGCAGATACTATGACATTCAGAAGGGACATATATATATTGATGGCGTGGATATAAAAGAGCTTAGCAAGAAGCAGCTCAGAAGTGCCATCGGTCAGATGCAGCAGGATGTATTTATTTTTGAGGGAGATATCGAGTACAACATCAGACTGCATGATGAGGACATCACAGATGAGGATGTGAAAAAGGCAGCAGAGTATGTCAATGCTTCAAGATTTATAGAGAAGCTTCCGAATGGTTACAAGGAGCCTGTGACAGAGCGGGGCGCTACCTTCTCGGCAGGAGAGAGACAGCTTCTGTCCTTTGCCAGAACCCTTGCCCATAAGCCAAGCATACTTGTAATGGATGAGGCTACTGCAAATATTGATACTGAGACAGAAATCCTCATACAGGAAGCGCTGGAAAAGCTTATGGAGGGACGTACAACTATTATGGTTGCCCACAGGCTTTCGACTATCCAGCATGCGGACTGTATTATGGTTATGCATAAGGGTAAGATTAGAGAGCAGGGAACGCATCAGGAATTGTTGGCGCAGGATGGAATTTACAAGAAGTTGTATGAGCTGCAGATGCAGTGATTAGTTAGATTCGCAAACTTCCCACCTTTATAGGTTGTGAAAACCGGATGGCATACAGTGTATTTTCCAGAAAAAATATGAAGTCAGCAACGGGATTTAATCGTGGATAGGGTATGTAAACCCTTGAGTCCGTTTCCGTTTCGGAGGCTTATGGAACCCCGTTGCAGTTCATATTTTGTTCTGGAAAACAACTGTATGTCATCCGGTTAATTTTACACTTTCAGGTGGGAAGTTTGAGCCTTACAGGTCAAATGCTCTCTTATACATATTAATGCGCTCATTAAACTGCTCATAGAAATCCCTGTCGGCTGTATAGCCTGATACATAGAAGGTGTGCATAATCCTCATTGTCAGTTCATGTGCCTGCCCTTCACCTGCCTGGGCTATGATGTCTGCCATCTGCCGTCTGAAATCATGCCAGGTCTGCAGGTATTCATGGTATTTTTTTGATGGCTCTATGCCTATCCATTTATTGATTTTTACCTTGGAGCGGTCTGTTTTTGGACAGCTTTTATCTAAGAGGATATATTCCAGATTTCCCTCTGTGTAGTCTCTGCCAAGTGGGAATAGTCTGCACATGCCTGGCCTGTAGTCATGTATGCTGCAACGCTTTTCTTTTAGAAATGGACAGGCATCTGTGAAATCTGACATTTTAATGTGTGGAATAATAAGTCCCCTGTCAAGGCTCAGCTCCACATATCCCTGGGACATGAGTTGGTCGAAGGTGAAATAATTCTGGTTAAACTGGTAGATGTCATATGGGTCTATCAGTATGGAAGCGCCCATGCCCTCGCAGCAGTCAGAGCAGCCTGTGCAGTCGTGGCAGTCTGTCTTTGCCATATCATTTAAGCTATAAAATTTTCCGTCTGAATCTGGATTTATATATCGGTTCATTATGTCCCCTTTTCATATGAATATATGTTGAATTATATGGTTTTTAAATGCGCATATGCCATATCTCCACAATTATATCTGCATATAGTATAGGAGCTGGCACATTGTTGTATGTAAACTAACATAGCATATTACACAAAAAAAGGCAATAAAGTACTAATTAAATTGACAAATTGCGCTATAGGCTTCATAATTTGAATATAGTATGAAAAGAGGTAAATGACCATGAATTACAGTGATGTTATCAAACAGAAAAACCGTGTCCTTGCAATTACGCTCTTGATATGCATTGTGCTAAGAGGTGTAGTGAATGGATTTTTTATAGGGCTCAGCCAGATTGCAATTTTTATTGCTGGCGGACTGGTTCTGACAGGCATACTTTTATTGCTTGCCAAATTCATAAACCCGATGGTGATGATGTACCTGATGGTAGTTCTGATGTCAGTCATATGTATTGTGTTGATGATTGCATTTCCGTGTACTACCAACTACCTGATGTTTTTCCTCGCCATATTTTTTGTTGTCATATATGAGGACATCAGACCGATAATCATGCAGACTGCTATATGCGCTATAGCTATGGCTGTATTTTACACAAAGTATGCGGACAAGCTGGCAGAGACATGGACACCAGATGCCATGGCTATGTGTATTGTTTATTTAGTCAGTGGAATGCTTGTATACATATCTCTTTGCAGAATGACCAAGAGCCAGTTTGCCAAGCTTCAGGAGACCAGTAAAGCAAGCGAAGAGGCAAAGGGAAAGGCAGAAAGCCTGCTCGGTGAGATTGGGGTGTCAGTTGACAAGCTTGGTTCTACAAGTGGAAAAATCAGCGAGAGCGTAGCAAACACCGGAGAAATATCTAACCAGATTGCCCAGGCAACAGATGATGTGGCGCACCGTGCCATGAATGAGGTTCACAGTGTAGAGGAAATCACCCGCATGATTGAGGATGGGGTTAAACAGGTCCAAGAGGTGTCAAATGCTGGAAATATCATGGAAGAAGCCTCTCATGCCACAAATGACAAGCTGGAAGAGGGAGAAACTCTTGTGGAGGAGCTGTCTTCAAGAATGGAAGAGCTTAATGAGAAAATGGATGCTATCGCCTCATCAGTCAGCAGCTTAAATGAGGAAAATACAAAAATTGCCAATATCCTCACCTCACTGGATGAGATTACATCCCAGACTAATCTCTTGTCACTGAATGCTTCTATTGAGGCTGCCCGTGCAGGAGAGCATGGAAAAGGCTTTGCAGTTGTAGCAACTGAAATAAGACAGTTATCGGAGGATTCAGCCCAGTTTTCTGAGCAGATTAAGATAATCCTTGACGGAATCAAGAAGCAGACAGAGGGATTGAGCAGGGATATTGTAAATGGACAGGATTCTGTTGGCAGATGCAGTGACAATGCCAAAGCGGTGGATGATTCATTTGGAGAAATCAAGGAAAATACCATGCAGGTAATAGAGCAGGCAAGAGATATAAATGAGCAGGCAAACAGCCTTGAAAGCCTGATGAACAGGACTCTGGATGATGTAAAAGTCATAAATGACAATATTGAGTCTACCTCAGCAGCTATGGAGGAAATTGCATCAAGCATCAGCGAGTTAAATGGCAGCATAGACAACGTGGTAGTGGGCTATAATGACATTAATTCAATTACAAACTCACTGGTATCTGCATCTAACAGAGGATAAGGCTCCAGATAGGAATTGTAATCATTGATAGCACAGTTGAAGCAACCACAAGTTTGGTGGCAAAGAGTTCATCTGCATGATATTTGCTTGCCAGGATGCTGGTGGTCGCACCGGCTGGCATAGCTGTTAAGATAACGCATACACCTGTTACAAGGGCTGGCACGGAGAGTGCCTTACATATTGCAAAAAGTGTTACTGGCATTAGTATGAGACGAATCAGACTATATGCCAGTATTTCTTTGCTAAAAATCGTAAAAATATTTGCATCGGCAAGAATCATTCCAATTACCATCATAGAAAGTCCTGTGTTGCAGTTTCCTATTGCAGTTATAGTAGAAGTTATAAAGGCTGGCAGCTTGAGCTGGCTGACCATAAGTATAAGTCCGATAAAGCAGCCCAGGATGCAGGGATGGGTTACAACCTTTTTGCAGGTAGCCTTCCAGTCAGTGCTCTGGGTGTAAATGGCTATGCCAGATGACCACATCATTATACGCTGTGGAATAAGGAAAATACTAGCCATGGCAAGACCGATTGAACCAAAGACACCCTCTGCTACAGGATTTCCGAGGAAGCCTGCATTAGAACAAATCAGTCCATACTGTAAACTCATCCTGTGACCCACTTCTTTTTTACCATATATGAGTTTTCCAAGAATCACACTTACCACCTGAATACCTATACTGATGATAAAAACCAGACCAAACTGCCTGAATATGTCTCCGTCACAGTCAATCATGAAGGACTTTACGATATTGCAGGGCAGGACTACATAGATTACTAAATCGTTGATATTTTTCTGTCCGGCAGGTGATATGATTTTTGCTTTTTTGATAAGCACACCTACTAATATAAGTAAAAACATGGTTAGCTGTAGTGATAAGACGTCGGTCATTTGAATTCTCCTTGTAATAACATAGCGGATAATAATTGTGTCAGATATTGGAATAAAAATTAAGAGTCCGCTTAATCTAATAGTAAGCATAGTGTATATAACGGAAATTTTATAATTTTACTTACAATATGTAATTGTACTACAAGAGTACTTTAATGAGAAATACATATATGTTAGGGCTGGTATAACCTGATGTCTAATTTGTGTGGATTACATGTCCTATTCGAGTACAAAAAAAGGACTTCATGCAGTAAATCAGTGATTTTTAGTGTATAAATCTCTAATTTAATTGCAAAAAGTCCAATTTTTACCTATAACATATATTATCCAAGTATTTCAGCCAAATCCAGAGCTGGTGTAGTAGTAGGCGCAATATTATAATTGTCAACCAGATAGCTAAGCACATTTGGCGAGATAAATGCTGGCAGTGTTGGTCCAAGCTTGATATTCTTGATGCCCAGGTGGAGCAGTGTGAGAAGTATACATACAGCCTTCTGCTCATACCATGACAGCACCATCGAGAGTGGCAGCTCATTCACACCACAGTCAAAGGCTTCGGCAAGAGCCACTGCTACCTTGATAGCTGAGTAGGCATCATTACACTGTCCCATATCCATGATTCTAGGAAAATCACCGATTTTACCCAGGTCGAGGTCGTTGAATCTGTATTTTCCGCAGGCAAGAGTGAGAATAATTGAATCCTCTGGTGTCTGCTTTACAAATTCTGTAAAGTAGTTTCTGCCAGTGCGGGCACCATCACATCCGCCTACGAGGAAGAAGTGCTTTATAGCACCAGCTTTGACAGCCTCCACGATTGTTCCAGCATTTGAGAGAACTGCATTGTGGGCAAAGCCTGTCATGACAGTATCGCCGCCATTGATTCCAGTTCTGTGCTGGTAGTCGTCATATCCGCCAAGCTCTAATGCCTTCTCGATTACAGGGGTGAAATCCTTGTCATCGCCGATATGGGTTACATCTGGGAAGGATACAACCTCTGTGGTGAATACCCTGTCCTTGTAGCTTGGCTTTGGTGGCATGAGGCAGTTTGTTGTGAAAAGTACTGCTCCTGGAATATTGTCAAATTCCTTCTGCTGGTTCTGCCATGCTGTTCCGAAATTGCCCTTAAGGTGCTTATATTTCTTAAGCTCAGGGTAAGCGTGGGCTGGGAGCATTTCTCCGTGGGTGTAGATGTTTATGCCCTTGCCCTCTGTCTGGTCAAGGAGAGTCTTGAGGTCGAGTAAATCATGACCGGTTACTATGATAAAAGGTCCTTTTTCCACTGAGAGTGTCACCTCTGTTGGCTCTGGATTGCCGTAGGTTTTTGTGTTTGCTTCATCGAGAAGTCCCATGCAGGTGAAGTTGTGCTGCCCTACCTCAAGTACGATTGGGAGCAGCTCATCCATGCCCCAGTCCTGACCGATTGCATCGAGAGCCTTGACAAAGAAAGTATCCACTTCATCGCTGTTGTAGCCAAGTACCATTGCATGATATGCGTAGGCAGCCATACCCCTGATTCCAAACAGGATTAGGGATTTGAGGGAACGGATATCCTCGTTGGCATTCCAGAGGAGACTCATGTCATAGTCCTCACCCTTTGAAAGTGCGTGTATTTTATCAGTCATCTCTGCAACTGTTTTTTCGTTAAAGTTTACATTTGTGATTGTTGTAAAAAGTCCCTCTACAATAATCTTTTTCTCTTCTTTGGTTGGAGCAGGCTTGATTCCTCTTGCAAGTCCTATTAATGCGCCTGTCAGCTCATCCTGAAGCCCTGCTACATTTGCGTCCTTGCCACATACTCCTGCTTTACCTGTACATCCTGTGCAGCCCGCAGTCTGCTCGCACTGGAAACAAAACATATTATTTTCCATTAAAAATCCTCCTGGTGATTTGTCTGTTTATTTGATACAGGCATATCATAATAGGATTTGAAATTAAAATATGTTGTAATTACAACATTTTTACATGCAAAATCATGTAATAGGAGCTGCCAGTGGAAGGTTTTATGTATAGATTAAGATTCAAAACTATGGTATAATATCCGAAAATACGGAAAAGAGGAGTTATTTTTGAATATATACGAAAAAATTTTTGACAGACTAGAAGAACTTAATATGAGCCAGAGTGAATTGTCGAGACGGACTGGTATTGCTACAAGTACTATTAGTGATTGGAGAAAGAAAAAAATTAATCCACAGGCAGATAAGCTGGTGACAATTTGTAAAGCACTTGATATGCCACTCGTTAGTTTGTTGTGTGATGAAGAAGATATGAAAAATAAAATTTTGACGGCAGATTGTTTTGATTATAAAGATAGTATACTTATTGAAAAATTAATTGATTCTAATATTGATATTAAGAGAAGAGTGCTAAGCTATTATGAGAAAATTCTTGCTGCTAAATCAGGGGGAGATGGCTGCAATGATGGAAATATATCAATTATTCAGGATGTTGATGGAAATAAGATAGTATTAATTAATGATATTTTGTTCAAATCAAGACGAGCTATTGATTGGAATGAAATAGAACAGATATTAAAGAAATACATTGGAGAATATTACGAAATTGCTGAAACCGCAGAGAAGGTATATATTGGAGCAGACTTCCCAGATGAATTTTCACATTCAAAATATACTAAGGCAATAAAAGGAGCAAATGAAAAAGCTAAGGCGAAAAATGGTTGGTATCGCTATGATACAAGATTTGGTATACCGGTTTATAGTGACTTAGGGGAAATAGAGAGATATAATATTTTCAAAGCAAGAATGCTTGTACGTTGTGATGAAAATAAGAAATTATATTTATATGATATTGTACAAATAAAAAAGGAAATGAGCAGGCCGCTTGAGTAAAAACTGTACGGTAGAAAACTTCATTTCCTTACGCACGATCGTAACAAAAGATATGGGATTTGTCAATCCAAATAAAATAATCTAAAAATTAAATTTATTATATAGAAAGCGAAATATCAATGGAAGAAAAATTACAGCAGAAGAAATCTCAAATGCAAGCACTTCACGAAGAAGTCTATGCTATTTTCACAGAAAAAAACATAAAAGGCGCCCTAAAGAACGAGTACAACAACAAAATCACTCAGTACGACAATATGTACTCATCCTTAGAGACCATGAAAAGCCAGATGACAGACCAGGCGGCAGAAAGCCTCATAAACCACCAGCTGACAATTCTCAATCAGAGAATGGAGTTTGAGCGTGAGATGAAGGAAAAGTTTGAGGCATATTAATTTCTTAATCAAATCTTAATCATTTAACCAGTTGGAACTTAATCTGCTTTTGCGTACAATGTCTATAGTATCAATGGTACAGAAACAATATCCGGAGGAGAAAAATGTATAGAGTTTTAGTTTGTGATGATGAAAAAGATATAGTTTCAGCGCTGGAAATATATCTTATGAGCGAGGGATACGAAGTAGTAAAAACCTACAATGGCAAGGAAGCCCTGGAGGCTGTAAAGCTTCAGGAGATACATCTTGTGCTTATGGACATAATGATGCCAGTGATGGACGGAATACAGGCGATGGCAGAAATCAGGAAAATATCAAATGTGCCGGTAATCCTTCTCACCGCTAAAAGTGAGGACACCGACAAGGTGCTTGGACTGACAATCGGAGCTGACGATTATGTGACAAAACCATTTAATCCAGTAGAGCTTCAGGCGAGAGTCAAATCCCAGATAAGGAGGTACATGCTCCTTGGCGGGGGAACTCCTGTCACAGAAAAGCTTACAGTTGGCGGAATAGAAGTGGATGACAAGTCGAAGGAGGTTACGCTTGATGGCGAGCCTGTCAATCTCACCAGGACAGAGTACGACATATTAAAGCTTCTGCTTGAGCACAAGGGTGAAGTATTTTCCCCGAACCAGATATATGAGAAGGTCTGGAAGGATGACCCCTTTGGAACAGAAAACACAGTTGCCGTACATATCCGTCATTTGAGAGAAAAAATCGAGTATGACCCGGCAAATCCAAGATACCTAAAGGTCGTGTGGGGACGAGGATATAAAATGGAAGGTGAATGATTATGAAGAAACAAAACAACAGTTTCTGGTTTAAGGCGATAAATTTTGCCATATGTGGTCTGGCTATAGCCTGCTCTATAGCTGGCATAGTGGGCATGGTGTGCTATGGCATGCTTCCTGAAAAATCAGATGCAATAGATGCTGTATACAATAACATAACAGGTGCTTACAGTGCCCAGCTTGTGGGACAGGTAATGGATGGAAACACTGACAATCTGGATTCGGTGGAAAATACCACCGGCATGAAATACGCCATTGTGAAAAGCAGCGAGTCTGATTTTGACAGGGCTGTGAAGTCCAAGGATATAAGCTATGTATATGGCAGTGAAAGCATGCTCAAGGATTACCAGTATGTACACAGATATGTGGATGATGGAACAGGTGACACACCGAGCTTTAATCTGGTAAATGTACTTTCAGCCATGAGCTATGGCAACAGCTATGACTATACATTACATGATTCCTATGTATATGAGCAGTCTATTACCCAGATAGCTCTTGACATATATTCAGCCCAGTTCTGTATTTTTGCAGGCGATAATGTTTATCTGCCACAAAAGGTCGAGGTGGAGTACAGGAATGGAAACACAGAAACCTATGTATTGTCAGATGAAGACTATACCAATTTCTATACTGGGGAAGTACTGATGCCAGATAAGATGGAAGGCTGGGTTGATAATAATTCGCTCAGCACAGTAATGGTCTATGGGGCAGATAATTCAATCACCATGGTATATGTAAATACAGAAAATGTTGTGGACTCAGAAAATGATGAATCAGCATCCGTGGGCTACAGGACAGAGGGTACAACAGATGTAAGCATGCTGGCGGTATACTCGGAAATCAATCGTGACAAGGAGAAGTTGCCGGATAGTTATTCACTTCAGGGCTATGCGATTAATACAAAGGAAGATGCTTCCCAGTACACCTATTATTATGTAGTGTCCAAGGTTGACGTAGAAGCAGCGGGGGTTGATCACAATGATTATTTAGTTCAGGCAAAAACACTCATAGATATGATGTACAATGCAGGAAGATTTGCATGGGTAATAGAGATTGTTTCTCTTATAATATTTGCAATTACAGCTTATTTCCTTGCAAGAAGTGCAGGAAGACGACCAGCTGGTGAAGAGCATGACGCTGACCAGATATATCTCCGTTGGATAGACAAAATACCATTTGGCATTTTAACAGGAATCATGTTTATTCTGGAAGGACTTTTCATAGCAGGAGCCATAGCTCCATTTGATTTAGGCATGACAAACTATGTGCAGCTATTATTGATTACTTTTGAGTCTGCCATGGCAGGAGTGTATATTGGACTCTATTATATAGGAAGCATTATTACCAGATGCAAGGCTCATGTATTCATGAGATACACCCTCTGGTATTACATCACAAGACCTGTAAAGAAATTGTTCAATAATCTTAAGCTTAATGTAGAGCTGACAAGGGAAAACACGCCACTGCTTAAGAGACTTATAGGCATATTTGCCATTGTATTTCTGGCAGAGCTTTTTACAATTTTTATAGCTGTGGCATCTGGATTTGATTCTGGTTCACCAGTACTGATTTTCCTATGGCTCATAGTAGTAAAAGCTGTAGAGTTTGGTGTAATAATAAAGCTTGTGATGCAGTTTGACCTGATAAGAAGAGGCACTAAGGAAATCGCAAATGGAAACACAAGCTATGAGATAGACAGCCAGAAGCTTTATCCTACACTTAAGAGTCATGCGGATGATATAAACAGCATAAAGGATGGTATAAGCCTTGCAGTAGACGAACGCATGAAGAGTGAGCGCATGAAAACAGAGCTGATTACAAATGTGTCCCATGACATAAAGACCCCGCTTACATCTATCATCAACTATGTGGATTTGATTAAAAAGGAAGATATACAGGATGCAAAAATGACAGAGTATGTGGATGTCTTAGACAGACAGTCGGTAAGACTTAAGAAACTGCTGGAGGACTTGCTTGAAGCATCAAAAGCATCCACAGGCAACCTGGACGTAAACCTCGAAAAGATGGATGTAGCAATCCTTTTAAACCAGCTTGTAGGAGAATACACAGAGAAGCTGGCAGGCAGGAGACTATCCCTTGTCATGGATACACATGGCTTTGAGCAGGTATATATCATGGCAGACGGCAGACATATATGGAGAGTATTTGACAATCTGCTCAACAATATCTGTAAATATGCTATGGAGGGCACACGGGTATATATTGATATACTGTCTCAGAACCCAAATACAGCAGGACTTAATGTAGATAACCTGGGTGAGAAGAAAGAAAGCGGATACTATAATCAGGCAGAAGCGACTGAGATAGGAAGTGATGCACAGGATGAAGCAAATAAAGCAGCAACTCATGTAAGCATAGTGTTTAAGAATATCTCCGCTACCCAGCTCAATATATCAAGCGATGAGCTTATGGAGCGGTTTGTCAGAGGAGACAGCTCACGAAACACAGAGGGAAGTGGACTGGGATTGTCTATAGCACAAAGCCTCATGAAGATAATGGGGGGAGATATGGAGCTGGAGGTGGATGGAGACCTCTTTAAGGCAACGTTAAGGATATAAATTTTTTTAGATAGTGAACAAACTTCCCATATGGGGATTGTGGAAATCGAATGGCATACAGTGTATTTTGTAGTAAAAATATGAAATTAGCTGCGGGACTTATTGCGGATAGGGATTACAAATTTGTGCAGTTGTTTCCGTTGCCGAGTGTGATGGAACCCCGCAGCAGTTCATATTGTTTTCTACTGCCATGCATCCAGAGAAGCTGCCGGTGGCAGGTTCGATGGTAAAACAACTGTATGCCCATTCGATTATCCGAGGCTTTGGGTGGGAAGTTTGCATTTACGTTGTGAAAATATTTACAATAAATTTATATTGTGGGGCTGCCACGTCTCCTTGACAATCAAATTCCACCCATCATATAATCATTTTAAGTGAATCTTCCCACATTGAAACTTTAATTTATCGGATGGCAGACAGGTATGGTTTTGAAAACAATATGAACTGCTGCGGGGTTCCATTACTTTACGCAATGGCGATAACTGTGCAGCTTTGTAAGCCCTATCCGCAATAAGTCCCGTAGCTGACTTCATATTTTTTCAAAACCATACCTGTCTGTTATCCGATACTCCACACCCTAAAATGTGGGAAGATGGACTAACGAATTTATGAACTTCGGAGGAAACAATATGAACCCAGCAAATATGATGAAACTTATGCAAGCCCAGAAAACCTTCCAGGCTAACCACCCTAAATTCGTATCTTTCTTAGGCTATGTCTTAAACGGCGGCATCCAGGAGGGCACTGTTGTCGAAATCACAGTGACTAAGCCTGGCGAGGAGCCTGTGACATCTAATATGAAGGTGCAGCAGTCTGACCTGGATTTGTTCAACAGTCTAAAGGATTTGAAATAAAGTGTTATATCAGATATTAAATGGAACAGTATCGGTGGGTGGAAACACCATACTGGA